>CAYFIG010000082.1:0-8020 GCA_964342905.1 uncultured bacterium | reverse complement strand
TCTTCCGCAACATGAACGAGGTGCCCAAGTACGCCATCACGATGGGCATCGGCACCATCATGGATTCGCGGCAGCTCATCCTCCTCGCCAACGGCGCGGGCAAGGCAGAGGCCATCGCCAGGACCTGCGAGGGGCCGATCACCGCCATGGTGCCCGCCACGATCGTTCAGCTCCACCCCAAGGCGACGATCATCGTGGACAAGCCGGCGGCCACGAAGCTGACCCGGGAGTACCCGGCCGAGCCGAACGTCCTGGTTCTGGCGTAGGGCTCTTCATGGTTCCCACCCTGGACATCCTTCAGGCCCTGGAGGCCGCTCGGACCGATTCCGAGCTGGTCCGCGGGGCGCGGGAGGCGAGGTCCCTCTTCAATCTCCTCCTGGCAAAGCCGGCGGCGCTGCGCAAGGCCGGATACCGGGCCCTCACCCCTGCGCAGATCCGCCTCCTGGAAAAGCTGGGGAACACGGCCGAGGACTGGAAGGATGTCTGGGTGGCGGCCGGTTTCGATCCGAAGCGGGTCCAGCGGTGTCATTTCGCAGGCAGCGCCCTCCTCTCCTCTTTCAGCGGCTCGGTGGAGGTGGAGGGGATCCGGCTGCCGGCGGGGCTTTCCCACTGCATCCTCTCCTCCTGCGTCATCGGGCGGAATGCCCTGGTGCGCAATGTCCGGCTCCTGAACCGCACCGTTGTGGGGGAGGGAGCGATCCTGTTCGACGTTGGCGCGGTCACCAAGGCGAAGTCCGATTCCTTCGCCAACGGGACCGAGCTCCTGATTGCCATTGAAACCGGCGGGAGGGAGGTGCCGATCTTTGCGGACCTCACCGTCGAGGGAGCCTGGGTGCTGGCCCGATCGCGCGGCAACGCCTCTCTGCTGAAGGCCTACGCGGAGCGGCTGTCCGCCTACGTGAGGGAGGTTTCCGCGCCCTTCAACGTGATCGGGCCGTCGGCCCGGATCCTCCACACGCCGAAGGTGGCCGATCTCTACCTGGCCGACTCGGCCGTGGTGGATTCCGCGCAGAGGGTGGAGAACGTGGCCGTCCTTTCCTCGGGCGCCGAGCCCAGCGAGATCTCGCACGGCGCCATCGTGACCTCCTCCATCCTGCAGTGGGGCTGCGAGGTGACCAGCGAGGCGATCGTGGATTCCTCCCTGCTCACCGAGCACTCGCACGTGGAGCGGCACGGCAAGGTCACCCATTCGATCCTCGGCCCCAACACCGGGGTGGCGGAGGGGGAGGTGACGAGCTCCCTGGTGGGGCCATTCGTCGGATTCCACCACCAGGCCCTGCTCATCGCCGCCCTCTGGCCGGAGGGAAAGGGGAACGTCGGCTACGGGGCCAACATCGGCTCCAACCACACCGCCAAGGCGCCGGATCAGGAGATCTGGCCCGGGGAGGGCACCTTCTTCGGCCTCGGCGTCAACGTGAAGTACCCCACCGATCTCACCCGCTCCCCCTACACCATCATCGCCAGCGGGGTGAACACGCTGCCGCAGAAAATCGAGTTCCCCTTCTCGCTCATCAACACCCCTGCGGCCGTCATCCCCGGCGTCTCGCCGGCGACCATGGAGCTCATGCCGGGCTGGGTCCTCTCCGACAACATCTACATGGTGAAGAGGAACGAGGGCAAGTACGCCAAGCGCAACAGGGCGCGCCGGTCCAAGTTTGACTTCGAGCTGTTCCGGCCGGAGATCGTCGACATGATGCTCGATGCCCGCAAGCGGCTCTCCGCGGCAACCGGAAAGGAGATCTATACCTCCAAGGAGGTGGAGGGGCTGGGGAAGAACTTCATGAGCGAGGCGAGCCGAAAGAAGGCCATCGAAACCTACACCTTCACCATCCGGTACTACGCCGTCCTCGGCCTCAAGCGCGAATTGGGGACGTTCTTAAAAGGGACACCCTCAAGGACGGAAGGTGCCGCTGTTTTGTCCAGTTTGCTCCAGACCCCGAGTTCCAATCTCCGTTGGGAGCATGAGCGTCAGATCCTGCTGGCGGAGTTTCCCGGAGTGGAGATGAAGGAGCTGCTTCAGAAGCTTGCGCAGGCGCAGGAGAAGATCGCCTCGGATGTCCAGAGCTCCAAGGAGAAGGACGACCGGCGGGGCGCCGAGGTGATCGAGGATTACGACGAGGCCCACAAGCCGGCCAAGGACGACCCCTTCGTCAAGGAAACCTGGGCCGCCACCGCCAAGATGAAGGAAGAGATCCGCCGGCTGATCTCGACCATCTCCTCCAAGACTCCCCAACCCGCCTAAACCCAAACCGGTACGACGTACCTCGACGGCCTTTGGTACGTCGTACCGGTTTTTGATTGCGGAGGATTTTCAGTATGTGCATAATGATATCTGACAAGGCAAAGAGGGAGGAGAGGGATGGCCCGAAAACCACGATCCATTGGAGAGACCGGTTACTGCCATGTTACTGCCCGCGGAAATAATCATCGGCAGGTTTTTCAGGCGGAGGGAGACTTCTTAGTGTATCGAGATCTCCTCCGGAAATACAAGGTTCGCTACGACATTTCAATCCACCACTATTGTCTGATGACAAACCATGTGCATCTTCTGTTGAAAGCGGGCTCTTCGCGGGCATTGAGCAAGTTCATGCACGGGGTGCAACGTTCCTATTTTCTTCTCCGACAGAGATTGGAAGGCCTCTCCGGCCATTTGTGGGAGACCCCGTATGGCTGTTCCCCGATTGAGAAGGAGAGCTACTTTCTGGAATGCGCTAGATACGTGGAGCGCAACCCGCTAGAAGCTGGGTTGGTGAAGAAACCGGAGGACTACCGCTGGTCGAGTTATCGAGCCTACGTGTATGGCACGGAGGATCCACTGGTTGTCTTTTCGCCGATGTTCCAATCGCTTGGAGAGACGTTGCAGCAGAGGCAAGCGGTCTACAGAACCTACGTTTCGACAGAACGCCCTCCGAAGCCCAAGTCGGTACGACGTACCTAGGTGGCCTCAGGTACGTCGTACCGGAGTGGCCTTTGGTACGTCGTACCGAGTGAGGGTTACTTCCACTGGGAGGTCCAGAGGAGCCAGAGGCGGGACTCCTCGCTGCGGATGCGGTCCCCTCGCTTGTCGTCGTCGTACCGGTACTCCCCCATGAGCTCCACCTTCCAGTCGCGGAACGCCTCGTAGGCGGTGGTGAGCCGGGTCACGATGAGGGGCCGCTGCTCGGACTTTTGGCTCAGGTCCGTCAGATGGACCGTCACGCCGGGAAAGAAGGTGAGCTTCCTCTTCCGGTCCCAGCGGTAGCCGGTGTACGGCCAGGTGAAGCTCGCGGTCCCGGCATGGCCCTCGGCGTGGACCATCCGAGTCCCGCCTGGATTGGTGAGCTTGCCGTGCAGGAAGGTGTAGCTTAAGCCCAGCGAGGCGGTGGACCAGAGGCGAACGGAGCCGTTGATCCCCGCCTCGTGGGAGATCCCCTTCTCCCGCGCCTCGTCGAATACCTCGTCAAAGGCGAGGAAGCGGTAATGGGGGCTGACCAGGATCCGCTCGATGAGCGGCACGCCCAGCCGGGTCCCCACCGACCAGCGTTCCTCCTCGTCGAACGCTCCCTGGTCGCGCACGGGCCGCTCGGTCACGAAATCGGCGAACTGCGTCCAGTGGATCCCCTGGAGATAATGGGTGAGCTCCTGCCGGAGATCGAAGGTGCGCACCTCGGCGGAGCGGGTGGTTGAGCCGGGGACGGAGAGGGTGTCGATCCATGTGCCGCGCAGGCGCGGGCGAGGCCACCCCGGGGGGACCAGGATCCCCAGATTCGCCGTGGTCCAGCTCTGCCGCGTCTGCTCGATCCCGCTGTCGCTGTCGAGGTTGTTCCGCTGCCAACTCGCCTCCAGATCCAGGTCGAGCGGCCCCCAGGGGTTGAAGTCGAGATGCTCCTCGATGAGCTGCCGGTCGGAGGTGAACCCCTTGGAGTTGACCACGCTGCCCGAGGGGATGTCGTTGAGCTGGCGGAAGTCCGGCCCGGTCCGCTGGAAGAAGGTATTCGACCGGCCCCAGGGCTGGATGAGGAGGGACTCCAGGATGAAGGCGCTGTCCTTGAGCTTCGTGGTGTCGCCGAAGCGGTCCTCGATCAGGTTGTCGTCGGTGGTGCTCCAGGCCTCCGAGGCCTTGAGGGACCAGACGTCGGGGATCAACTTGATCTCCTGATCGAGACTGAAGACGGTGTTGTCGCGCGGCTGGTTGACGACGTCGATGGTGCGGATCTTCCCGCTGTCCCGGCTTTTGATCACGTTGGCGGCGAGGCGGACGCGGTCCTCGAAAAAGCGCCAGCGGTCGTGCAGGCCCATGACGTCGCGCGGGTAAATGTATTGATCCCGGCTCTCGAGCCAGAAGGGGTATGCTCCCAGCACCGCCTGAAACTCATGCTCCGGCCCGGAAAGAAGGAGGTTCATCCCCCGCACGCGCGAGCCGCGCATAAAGTAGTTGCCGGGGAAGGTGGCGCTGTCGCCGAGGGCCAGGTGGTGCGTCGGATCGGTGTAGAAATCGGCCAGCACCGTCCGGTACCGGGCGTCGTTGTGGCCGTTCTTGAACCCCTCAAGGTCGAGCATCCAGCGGACCCGCAGGTCGTCCTTGCCTTCCACGTCGGCCTCGAGGTGCTGGTTCACCTGCCAGCCCCGGTTGTCCGGAGTCTGATCCGAGCGGGTGTCGGCGTCCCAACGCTTGCGCGTGACGCGCAGCCGCTGGGAGGCGCGGTTCCTGACGACGCGTTCCGTGGTGAGCACCGGACGGCCCGCCGCCGGCCCGTACAGGCCGGCCAGGACCTTGTCCAGGTAGTGCCGGAAGAGGAGCTCCTCATGGTGCCTCTTGGGAACCTGGCCCAGCTCATCCGCCGCCCGCGTGTAGTCGGCCTTCCGGAGGAAATAATCCACGCGGGCGAGCTGGCGGACATAGTCGGAGGGGAGCTCCTGCGCGTGACCGGCGGAAAGCGGACAGCCGACAGTGCAAAGGAGGAAAAGAGCGCACAGTTGCACGGTTCCCCGAATGCGGCGCGCCGGTTTTAAGGGTTCCACAGCTCCACCACCAGGGTGGCGGCGTAGGAGCCCTCCACCGCGGCGGGTCCGGCCTCCGTGGCCAGCCAGAAGGTGAAGGGATTCCGCAGCGTGAAGTCGCCGGTGGGATTGGAATCGGAGACGAACCGGTCGTCGTGGGGATCCTGGCCGATGAGCCGCCTCCAGCTGGTCGGGTTGGCGGTCATGTCGGTGAGGTCCGGAATGCGCACCCAGCTCGCCGATCCCACGTTCCGCCCCACGGCGTACGCGCCAGGGGCGTAGGAACTGCCTGTGTACGTCGCCCTGAGCTTCCCCTCCAGCAGCGGCGGGCCGATCCAGGCGTCGTCCTCATCCACCGGCGGCGGGCCGGCGAGCCCCACGTCCCAGCCGGTCTCCTGGATGTCCGGCCCGAAGTTCAGGCACCAGACCTTGAGCGGGATCACGTACCTGCCGTCCAGGGAAACCAGCCCGCCGCCGGAGAGCCTCCGGAGGGCGCCGGGGATCCCGGCGTAGCGCGTGGCGTTGTCGGTGTAGATCCGGACGGTGAAGGGCTGGTCGAGCCGGAGCCGGTTGAAGCGGTAGTAGTTCCACCGGACCTCAATCGGCATGGGATGCATGTACCGCCCCGGCGGGAGGGTCCCCAGTTGGATCACCTCCGGATAGACGTGGATCGATTCGGTTTCGGTGCCGATGTGCAGGGGGAACTTCCCCGCCACGCGGTCCACCCGGACCCCGTCCCCGTCGAAGAGCGGGAAGCTCACCGTGTAGGTGCCGGCCGCGACCCGGTACGTGGTGGAGAGGCTCACGGTTCCTCCCGCCCCCGCCGTGCCGGTCAGGACCGGCGTCAGCGTTGTCTCCGCCTCGGTGTCGATGTTGGAGAGGGTGACATCGATCTCGGCGGATTCGGCCGTCGCCTCGTTGTTCTTGACGACGATGGTGAAGCGGACGTCCTCGGTCGGATTGAAGTGCTGGTCGTACGCCACCGACACGATCTTGAGGTTCTTCCCCGCCTCGGCCGGAGTCGCGGGAAGCAGCAGGGCAAGGAGGAGAACCGCGAGACCTGCCCAGACGCCCCGGCGCATCACGCCCCCTCCCCGGCGGCCGCGGGCTCTTCCTCGGCCATGATCACGGCCCCCTCCTCCGTCACCCGGAAATGGGCCTCCGCCTGCAGGATCTCATCGGCGTACGGTTCCACGGTTACCACGGCTCGGTAGGGCCCGGGGCGGGGAAGCGGCAGGAAGGTGGGGAGGGTCAGGGTGGCCGTCGGGAAGAGCGGCAGCGCCCGCCCCAGCGGCTCGGAACGAGCGAGGTCGCCGGTGTCGCCATTGAAGAGGGTGATACTTCCCGTGGGCCGGACGTGCACGGTCCCGCGATTCTTCAGAACCGTGTCGATTCGCAGAAGCGCGGGGACCTCTTCCTCCAGACTCTTGGAAGCATCCTGGCTCTTCACGCTGACCTTGAGGGCGGTCAGCTCCACCGCCAGGCGCCGCCGCCCGTCGATCTGGAGGTAGACCGGAATGGCCAGCCGGGGAACCACGTGGATCCGTGAGGCGCCGGTGAGCGCTTTCCCTTGCGGCTCCGCAGGCAGCTCATCCACGAGGATCGCGGCCACGTACTCAGCCGCCGTGTCCAGAGGCAGATTCGCGGGCGGGGTGACGGTCAGCTCCACCACGGTTGAGGCGCCCCGGGCGAGCACGAAGGCATCCGGCTTGAGGGCCAGCCACTCCTCCGCCGAGGGGAGCTTCACCTGCTCCTGCAGGAACCGGTAAGCCCCGCGGCTCACCCGGACCGACACCGGTTTGGACAGGGGGTTGGAGATGGTCATCTGTTCCTTCGTGGGCCGGTCGGGAGGGATCACAAGCTCCAATCGGATCGGTTCCACCTCCAGCGCCAGTCCGGCCGACGAAAGGCCGTTCAGGGCCAGCAGGGAGAGGATCGCGCAGAGCGCCGAGCGGCCGGCGCTAGAGGAAGCGCCGCCACGCGCCTCTGCGCAGCGGCAAGCGGGTGCTGTCATCTCAGGGAGCCGGCACCATCTCCAGATACACGGTGGCCTCGTACCGGCCGCGGACCGAGGAGCCGGTGAAATCGCCCCGCAGGACGAGCTCAAAAGGGGTGGCGATCGTGGTGTCTCCCAGCAGGTTGTCGTCGGTGGTGTACAGGAGCCCGTCCGGCCCCGCCACCCAGGCGCCGTTCCTCGGGTCAATCCCCATGACGATGCAGTCGGTGTAGGCGGCTTCCGCCGGATCGGGATCCGGGGCATAGGGCAGGTAGCCCGGCTCGTTGAGATCGGGGATCTTGCGCCACACCTCCGGCCCGAAGTTCGGCGAGTGGACGAAGAGGGGCACCACGGTCGTCCCGTCGTCGGAGACCAGCCCCGCCGGGCTGGGGCGCCGTACGGCCCCGCCCACCCCGCCGTACTGGAGGTTGTCGGTGTAGATCCGCATGATCCAGGGATAGGGGCCGTTGTACACCCCGTCGAGCACGATCCGGCCGATCTCCCGCTCTCCCGGCTCGGTGGCCTGGAACGAGACCGCCTCCGTCGCGGCGTAGCCGCCGAAGGACTGGACGTGGCCGGTCACGTAGACCTCCTGGCGCACGGAGGCCGAAACGATTCCGCTCCCGAAGCCGTGGACGGCCATGAAAAGGAGCAGCGCCGCGCCCAACTTTCTCACAGCCAACCCCGCCTCTTCAGATCCGCCTCGATGTCGTCAAAGGTCCGGAAGGGAAACGCGGGGATCCCCTGCGCCGCACACCAGGCCTCCAGCTCATCCTTCGCGAAGGTGAGAGCCGCCGCCGCGGCCGGGCATCGGTCGGTGACGCCGTTTCCCACGAAAACGGTCGTGTAGCCCTGTTCGTTCCATCGCCGGATCGGATCGGCCTTGCAGTGCCCGCAGGCCTGGCAGGAGAGGGAGGGGTAGGGGAAGTGGACCGACCAGGAGCCGTTGCTGCGCAGGAGCCGGTTCGCAAGGTACGGCACCGGCCAGAGCCCGGCGGCGGTCATGACCGTCTCCACGCACAGATCGAATCCCCCGCTCAAGAC
>CAYFIG010000081.1:0-8040 GCA_964342905.1 uncultured bacterium | reverse complement strand
ACGGACCGAAGTTCAACAGAGCCGGCGCGTAGAGAAGCAATGGGGCCATCACGATGCCGCCGCCGATGCCAAGCCAGCCGGAGAGGATTCCCCCTACAAAGCCCAGATTGAAAAACAAGGTGAGAAGCATCACGAAGTGAATTTAACAGGCTATCTTCCATAGGTCAAATCTATATATGTTTATATAAAGAATCGGGTTTTCCTATGTATGGTCCCTATGCCAGTTGACCGGGCAAGAAACGTTGAGGAGCGCGGAGCAGCGGAACCGGGCGAGAGGGGGTCGCTGCCGCTGCCGGGCAGCCTCTCCGACTACCAGCCGATGGCGTGAGAGTTGCGGCGGGGATCGGCGCCGGCGATGAGTGTCCCGTCAGGCCCCACCACGATTGCGCAGACCCCGCCAGCCCGCCACTGCCACTCGGGCCAGGCTTCTACCGTGTGACCGATCTCGGCTAGCGCGTTGGTGACATCCGTCGGGATCCGTCCCTCGACCTGGACGAGCCCGGGGAACGTCGTGTGAGGCCAGAACGAGTCGGGAAAGCTCCGCGAGACCACGCGCGGGGCTTCCACCGCTCGCTGCGGCTGCATCCCGAAGGCCGCCACGTTCAGGAAGACCTGGAGCATGGCCTGAAGCTGGACATCGCCGCCCGGGGTGCCGAAGGGCATGAGCAGGCGTCCGTCCTTGAAGGCGATAGCCGGCGCAGGTGTGAGCCGCGGGCGACGGCCGGGAGCCACGGCGCTCGGGTGATCGGGCTCGAGCCAGGACTGGGAGCCGCGGGGAGAGACCACGCAGCCGACACCCGGGACCACGGGCGAATCCGGGGAAGGGTCGCTGGGGGTGGCGGAAAATGCGTTCCCTTCGGCGTCGACCACCGCCACATAGCTGGTGTCCATGGCATTGGAAAAGGCACCACCGGGAGCGGCAGATCGCGGCGCCCCGTTCCTGACGGGAGCTAGCCCGTACGGGTCCCCCGCAGTCGGCATATCAGGCCAGGCGCGCTTCCCGATCAGTGTGCGACGAGCCTCGGCGTAGGCTTTGGAGAGAAGGCCGTCGGCAGGAACCTTCGCCTGCGCAGGATCGCCGTAATACGCCTCCCGATCGGCGAAGGCCAGCTTGATGGCCTCGATGAGAAGGTGAAGGTAGCGGGCGGAGTTGTGGCCGAGGCGAGCGAGATCGTAGGGCTCCAGGAGATTCAGTATTTGAAGAAGCGCGGGGCCCTGACACCAGAACCCGCAGGTCGCAACATCGATGTCACGGAAGGTGGTCGTACAGGGCGGACTCACCTCTACCTCGAACCCGGCCAAATCCGCGGGGGTGAGCAGACCGCCTTCCCGCCGGTGGTAGTCGCAGATGGCTGCCGCAATCTCTCCTTTGTAAAAGACATCCCGGGCTGCTTTGATGGCCTCCGCCCGGCCGCGCCCCTGGGCTTTTGCTTCGGCGCGCGCCATGGCCTTCAGGGTCTCGGCGAGCTCTGATTGGACGAACCGCTCACCGGCTTGGCGCGGTCGGCCTCCGGGAAGGTAAAGCGCCGCTGAGGTCGGCCACCGCCGGTAGCGCTCCTGGTTGGCGTGGATCAACATGGCCGAAAACTCGGCGAGCGGGAAGCCGCGCTCGGCGCATTCGATGGCAGGAGCGGAGACCTCAGCGAACGACTTCGTCCCCCAGCGCGCCAGCGCCGTGCACCAGGCGTCGGGCGCTGCCGGCACCACGGTGCGGAGGATCCCCTGAGGGATCTGGCCTTCGCAGCGCTTCCTGAAGAACTCGATGCTCGCTGCCCGGGGCCAGCCGCCAACTCCCGACACTGTCCAGGTCTCGCGCGTCCGGGCCAGGTGGACGATGATCGGAGCCACCCCGGCCACGCTGACCATGTCCGGGTGGACCACGCCGAGGCAGATTCCCGCAGCCACCCCCGCGTCCACGGCGTTTCCGCCAGCCTCGAGGATGCGGGCCGCTGCCTGAGCCGCGAGCGGATGACCGGCCACCACCATCCAGCGGCTCCCCATCACCTGAGGGGCGTAGCGATCGGAACGGACGGCAGTACCAGACTCGAAGTGAGCAGCGTCCAGAGTCACGAAGGGTATCTCACCACACCGGATCGCCCCGGTCAAGGAATCTCCGGCTTGACCCTTCTCGCGGTCCGATGTTACGGTGAGCCCATGGACCACCCCATGATCGGCGTCACCACGTCTGTCACCGTCCCGAGGGATCCCGAGGAGCGAAGCAAACCGGAGCGCGCGTATGTGAACGCCGCGTATCTGGCCGCGGTGCAGGACGCTGGAGGCGTCCCGGTTCCTCTTCCCCCGCAGCTCGACGCGCGATCGCTCTCGGCGCTGGCGGAGCGGCTCGACGGTCTCCTCTTGACCGGGGGCGGTGACCTGGACCCGGCACTCTTCAACGAGCCGCCCCACCCCACGCTCCTCGAAGTTTCCCGGGCGCGGGACACCCTCGAGCTCGCCCTCGTTCGAAACTTCCTCCGGGCGCTCCGGCCGATCCTGGCTATCTGCCGGGGCATCCAGGTGCTGAACGTCGCGCTTGGGGGAACCCTATACCAGGACGTGGCCAGCGACCCTGGCACGGAGATCCAGCACCAGCAGAAGGAGCCGCGGGATCAGCCGACGCATCCAGTGAAGGTCGTGCCCGGGAGCTTTCTCGCACGGATCTTGGGAAGCGAGGAGCTTCTAGTCAACAGCATGCACCACCAGGCAGTGAAAGCCCTCGGGCAAGGGCTCCGCCTCGTGGCTTCCGCGCCCCAAGGGATCGTGGAGGGCGTGGAGCTGGAGGAGTCCGACCCGGGCCACTTCGTCCTCGGCGTTCAGTGGCACCCCGAGGAGCTGGTCGCCAAGGACCCCACTGCCCGCCGCCTCTTCCATGCCTTCATCGACGCCAGCCGAAAGTAGCCCCTCGACGTTTTAGTAGAGGGTCCAGCGGGAAGGCTGGCCTGGGACGACCTCTTCGCTGACCCTGCCCTCCTTCTTGAGCTTCAGCAGGTGAGATTGCACCGACATGCTGGCTGCGCCGTGGAGGGCGGGCGAGACATCCACATAGATCCGGGCCACCATCTCAGGGATGGTGCGAAGACCGTCGCCGAGGGCCTCCAGGATCTGGCGCTCCCGCATGAGGCGGTGGTCGATGTACTCCTGGATCTTGGCGGGGCCGTCCTCGATGACCGGGCCGTGCGCCGGGTAGATCCGCTTCAAATCCAGCGACTGGAGCTTCCGAAGGGAGGCCATGTAGTCGCTCAGGTCACCGTCGTCGGGGGGGATCACGGTGGTCGAGCCGCCGAGGATCAGGTCGCCGGTGAAGAGGGCCTTCTCCTCTGGCAGGTAGTAACAGAGATGGTCAGAGGCGTGACCCGGGGTGTGGATCGGAATCAGCGTCACTCCGTCCCCGCTCACCGTCTCGCCGTCGCGGAGGTTTTCCATGGGACCGGGAAGCTCCCGATCGCGAAAGATCAGCTTCGATACCGAGATTCCGGAGAACAATTCGCGGAGCTGGGGCACGCCTCCCATGTGGTCGCCGTGGCGGTGGGTCAGGAGGATCCGCGTGGGCCGCTTCCATCCCCGCTTGGCCAGGTAGTCATGGAGGAGGGGCACGTACTCCGGCACCCCCGCGCCGGTGTCGATCAGGATCGGGTCCTTCTTCCCAACCAGGTAGGTGTTGGTGCCGGGGCCGGTCATGAGGCCCGGGTTCAGGCCAAGGACCCGGCCCACCAAGTCGCTCGGCGTTGCCGTCGTCGGGAAGTCCATAACTCTACTCATACCGTCGTGCACTCCGGGCACAATCGAAAAGAGGATCGTGACCCGATTAGCAATCGATCACTTTCTGTTTGAAGGAACGAAAGGAAGGGCAGCGATACCTAAGAGTCTCGACGTTGGCTTGCCTAGCAATCTCGCGACACACCCCGAAATCATAAGGTAGTCCAGCGGCGGAGAGCAAGCGTATTAGCCTCTCCTTGGGGTCTACAATATCCTCGAGTGTTTCCTGAATTGGGGTAACACGTCGTCCACCTCTCGACAAGGCTACGGAATTTATGGCCTCAACATCCGCCAGAAGCCACGTTTCCATCTCCTTTCGCACAGCATGAAACTGAATACCGTTTGAGAAAGAGAAGGTACTCCCCTCGATCCGGTCCGCCATCTCTTGTTCGACCGACGCGGGATCTCTCCTCCCCGAATCCCGGATTACAAGGGCTTTATCAACTGGACGACCTTGCTTTATGTACTCAAGATCTCTCAAAAAGTTCGGAAAATGTTTCATGAGGTCAGACACGCCGCGGGCCAAACGCGGAATAATTTCCACGTCGGTTGAGCAGATTTTTCGGATGAATTCCTCATAAACAGCTGTGTCTGAAGGCCCTTCAACTACGATCCCATAGCTGACACTAGGCACTACCTAGTGCTCCGGAGTAGTACAGGTCCCCGAGCCCCACTTCCTCCCGCTCAAGAAGCTCGCGCAAGTGTCGTTTGTCGCTCGGGCGGGTACATACCGTCACGCCATCGCACCGTTCCACAACGATTAGCTCGTCAAGACCGACTTTATCCACCAGATAGGGCGAATGCGTAGTGGCTAGAACCTGCGCAGACTGCTCGGGTCCCAGCTCGTCCTGGACTTGCTTCAACAACTCCACCAGGGTTTCAAGAAGCCGAGGGTGGATATGATTTTCAGGTTCCTCGACACAATACAGGGCTACTCCCAAGTCAAAAGGGGCGAAGATCAGGGAGAGCAGTGCGATAAACGAAAGTTGTCCGTCAGACATCTGCCATACTGAAACCGGCTGCTTCAAATGCTTCTCCCAAGACGCAAGGTATACCGTAGCTTGTTGAGTCGGCGTGGTGAACAAGTCTTCGAGTTCTGGGAACACATCCTTAGCGACGCCCCTAATCTTGTCAAACGACTCACGATAGCGAGTCTGCAAGTTCATGAGCCAAGAGGAGATATTGTCGCCATGCTCAGTGAGGAAATTCACCGCAGCGGTTGGATTAGATCCCTTCATAAGTTGAGGAAGGAGACGATAGAACCGCCATGAGCTGATAAAGGCGCGCAGCGCGTTGCCCTCCCAGTCAGGGATTTCAAATTCAAGCGCGGATCGGTTTCTATCGTCAGCACGGGAGACCATACCTCCATCAGAATTCTTAAGCACTCTATGCCCTTCGGCGTTGTCAATAAGCTTGTATTGACCACCCGGTCCGGACACACGTAGAACTTCCTCCTGCACCGTTACCCATCCTCTAGTAAGATCCCCCAAAATTGAAATCTCGTAGCTCCAGCGTGCTCGTTTCTCAGGGCCACTCCCCAACAGCCCATCGCCGTCCAGCGAAATAGAAATGAGATTTGAGTCCCCTCCCTTCCATGCAACTTCGGAGAATCCCCCTAGAGCAGTGAAGGCGTTGAGGAGGCCGGCTGTGTCAGGTTTGGGAAAGACCATGCGTGCCAGAAAGCGAAACACGTCAATCAGATTGCTCTTCCCGGACATATTGGGCCCAACTAGGACATTTCGCGGTCCCAGGCTCAACGAAACGTCCCTGAGCGACTTAAAATTCTTCACGCGGATCTGTCTGATCATTGTTGTCTCCGTCAAGGCAGAGCCTGAAGCTCCAGCCCAGGAACAGCTTATTCCCGCACGGCCGTCTACCTGATTTTAACTCGAAACAGCGGCAAAGACGTCCTGCTTTGTAAACTGCTGTGGGCATCTGAGATAATGTGGACTTGAGGTCTTGGGAGTAGAGTCTGGGGGACTGGCGAGATTAGAATGACGAGATTACGGCCCAAGTCTATTTACAGGTGAAGTAACTCAGTCCGTGGAGGGGTTCCCGCTCACGGATGCCATGAAGGTTTCTCGGACTTCCAGGTCGCCGCCGCCCAGTCGTAGCCTTCGCTGTAGAACTCGAACCGATCCAGGATCCCGTGGAACTTGTGCCGACCATCGGCATGATTGGCCCACACAGACGCGCAGCTGTCGAACTGGCCCAGGTAGCCGAGAGTGTACTCGGCCGGTTCCGCCATCGCCATCTCTCCGGCCTGAAAGCGCCGGTATGCGTCTCGAGGGCCGATCCAGAACCCTTCTGAAGTCTCCTCCGTGAAGAGCCGGGGCTCCTGACCCGCCGGCAGCGGCGAGAGGAAGAACCGGGCCGTGAATCGGATGGGGCTCGAGGCCGGCGTGATGAAGTGGGAAAGATAGCGCAGCGGCCGGGGATCGAAGAACCATTGCTCGCCGGCGAGCAGTCCGGCGAGGGAACGCTCGCCGGTCATGAGGGCTTTCCGGCAGTGCTCCACCCGGGAGGCCACATCACGGTCGCGCAAGTCCAGGGGGTGCCCCTCCCCGTCAGAGGCCATGAGGACTCCGGTCTCCTCGAAGAGCTCTCGGATGGCGGTCACCCAGAACGCCAGCGCCGGGATTCCATCACTGCTCGGAAGCAGTCGCTCGGCTGCCTCGGGAGCGAGACCCTTACACCGCGTCAAGCTCTCGGGAGCGGCGTCGCTGGCGTCCACCTTGCCGCCGGGAAAGGCGTAGTAGCCGCCGAGGAAGCGCATCTTCGAGTTCCGGCGGATCATGTACACCTCGATGGGTTCCGAAGAAACGTCAGGACGGTGAGCGGCCGGGCGGATCAGCACCACGGACGCGGCAGGCTTGGGCTTGACGGGAATCACGACGGCCGGCGGGATGAGAGGCCCGGAACCCTCTCAGAGCGGGATGAGCTGGGCCACCCGTTCCCGGTGGTACGTGGCATCGCCAAAGGTGAACTCGGACCCCTTGGCGCGCTTGAAGTAGAGGTGCATATCGTGCTCCCACGTGAAGCCGATCCCGCCGTGGAGCTGGATCCCCGCTGCCGCGACCTTCCGGTACGCGTCGGACACATAGGCCTTGGCCATCGCAACCGCCAGCGGGGCCTCGGCCGCTCCCTCATCCACAGCCCAGGCCGCGTAGTAGGTGATGGACTTCGCGTTCTCCACGTCCACCAGCACGTCGGCCAGCCTGTGCTTGACCCCCTGGTAGCCGCCGATGGGCTTGCCGAAGGCGACCCGGATCTTGGCGTACTCGGTGGTCATCTCCAAGACCTTCTGGGCGCCGCCACACATCTCGGCGCAGAGGGCCACGGTGGCGCGGTCGATCACCCGGCTGAGAGGTTCCCAGCCCCGATCCCTCTCCCCGACGAGGGCCTCGGCCCCCACCGCCGCTTCGTTCAAGGTGACCTCGCAGAGCTTCCGGGTCTGGTCCATGGTGGGGAGCAGCTTCACTTCAAGTCCCTGGGCGGTCTTGGGAACCAGAAAGAGGCTCACGCCCTCCTCGGCCCTCCGCCCGTCGGCCGTCCGCGCCGCGACGACGAGGGCATCAGCCGTGTGGGCGTCGTGGACGAAGAGCTTGGTGCCCGACAGAACAAAGCCGCCTCCGGCCTGCCTGGCGCTGACCGTCACGCCCTGGGCATCCCAGCGGGCGTTGGGCTCTGTCCAGGCAAGGGTGACCTTGGCCTCACCCGACGAGATCTTGGTGAGCCACTCTTTCTTCTGACCCTCAGAGCCCGCCTCGAGAATCGTCAGCCCGCCCAGGAGCACGGTCGAAAAATACGGGCCGGGGAGGACGACGCGCCCCATCTCTTCCATGAGGACGGTGAGGTCCACAAAGCCGAGGCCCACGCCCCCGTAGGCCTCGGGGTAGATGAGGCCCAGCCACCCCTGTTCGGCCAGCTTCTGCCAGAGCTCGGGAGTGGTTCCGGCGGGGTCATCCATCATCTTGCGGACGAAGGTGGAGGGGCACTCGTTTTCAAGGAATTTCCGCGCCGTGGCCCGCAGCATCTCCTGCTCTTGACTGAATCCGAAATCCATGAATCGTCTCCCTGACCGGCGATTATCCTTTCGGAAGCCCCAGCACCCGTTCGCCGATGATGTTGCGCTGGATCTCGGTGGTCCCGCCCTCGATGGAGTTGGCGAGGGAGCGGAGGAAAGTGTGCTGCCAGATCCCGTGTTCGACCGCCCAGCTGGAGTCTTTCGCCAGCTGGTGGTACGGTCCCTGGATCTCCATGGCAAGCTCCTGGAGGCGCTGGTGA
>CAYFIG010000080.1:7349-8070 GCA_964342905.1 uncultured bacterium | reverse complement strand
ATCCGCTCACCCACGTCGCGGCTCCCCGTGAACGTGATCTTGCGGACGCGGCGGTCGGAGACGAGCGCGTCCCCGATCTCGCTCCCTGAGCCGGTGAGGCACTGGATCCCTTCGGGCGGCACGCCCGCCTCCAGGAGGATCTCGGTCAGCTTCAAGGCCGAGAGCGGAGTATCGGTGGCAGGTTTGATGATTACGGCATTGCCCGCCGCGAGGGCCGGGCCCACCTTGTGGCAGACCAGGTTCAGCGGGAAGTTGAATGGGCTAATGGCCACCGCTACCCCGCACGGCACCCGAATGGTGAAGCCGAAGCGCTTCCCGCCGGCCGGGTCACCATCCAGCGGGATTGTCTCGCCGTGGAGCCGCTTGGCCTCTTCTGCTGAGGCCATGATGGTCTCCACGGCCCGCCGGGCCTCGAAGCGCCCCTCACCGATGATCTTGCCTTCTTCCTTGCTGATAAGCTGGCCCAGCTCCTCGTTCCGCGCCTCGATCAGCTCCGCGGCCTTTTTTAAGATCTTCCAGCGCTCGTAGCCGGAGAGCTTGGCCATGGCCTTGGCCCCGCGCTCGGCCGAGGCCAGGGCCCGGTCCACATCGCTCAGGTCTGCCCGGGGGACCGTATCGATGACCGAGTTGTCGTAAGGGTTCAGGACCTCGATCTTCTGGGGCTTGTCGATCCACTGCCCTGCCACGTACATCTTCATGGGTGCGTCTCCTTTCCCCCCTA
>CAYFIG010000080.1:1978-7339 GCA_964342905.1 uncultured bacterium | reverse complement strand
GGACCTGGCGGCGGCGCCCCGACCTCCTGGAGACGGCGGAGTTGAGCCCGGAAGAGCAGAAGCTGATCGAAGAGTTCAAGCAGGGCCGAAAGCCCGACGCATAAATCCTGCCCCTCACCCTGCCTCTCCCCACCGGGGAGAGGAGAAGAGGTGAGGGGCATTCCATCACGTGCCCCGGAGGCGCGGATCTAACGTATCCCGGAGCGCATCCCCGAGTAAGTTGGTGCCAAACACTGCCAGGCTGATGGCGATCCCCGGCCAGATCACGAGCCACGGCGCCTTCTGGGCATACTCGGCGGCCGCGATCGAGAGCATCCGCCCCCAGGAAGGGTACGGCTCAGGGATTCCGAGCCCCAGAAAGGAGAGCGCCGCCTCCACGAGGATCGCGCCGCCGAACTGGGCGGTGATCAGGACGATGAAGGGGCCCATGGTGTTCGGCAGGATGTGGCGAAAGGCGATCCGAGCGTGGCGCACCCCGAGCGCCCGGGCGGCCTCGATGTAGGCGAACTCGCGGATGGCGAGAACGCTCGAGCGGATGACCCGCGCAGCCCGCGGGATGATGGGCACCGAGATGGCGATGATGGCGTTCTCGAGCGAGGGTCCCAGGGCTGCGGCCAAGACCAGAGCAAGCACGAGGATCGGGAGCCCCTGCATGATATCCATCACGCGCTGGCTCAGGAGGTCGGTCTTGCCTCCGATGTAACCCGACAGCAACCCGACGAGGCCGCCTACCACGGCGCCCAGGAGCGTCGAGGCAAGGCCGACGGCCAGCGAGATGCGCGCTCCGTGAACCACCCGGCTGTAGAGGTCCCGTCCGAGGTTGTCGGTGCCGAGCCAGAACTCACTGCCGGGCGGGGCCAGCGTATGGGCCGAGTCGGTTCGGATCGGGTCGTGGGTAGCGAGAACCTCGGCGAATATCGCTGTCAGCACCAGGAGGAGCATCAGGAACGCCCCCGCGGCGCCCAGGGGTTTTCTCCGGATGAACCGCCAGACGACCGCTCCCCACTGCCGCTCCCGCGGGAGCGTGCGCGGCACCGCCACCTCGATGGTGCGGGTCGCGTTCGCCATCACGCCCCTCCGTACTTGATCCGCGGATCGAGCCAGGCATAGGCGAGGTCCACCGTGAGGTTGGCCATCACAACCACGAAGGCGATGAACATCACCAGGTTCTGGACGATGGGGTAGTCCCGCCACTGGATCGCATCCACGAGGTACCGGGCCACTCCCGGGAGGTTGAAGACCGTTTCCGTAACGATCAGCCCCCCGATCAGGAACGCGAACTCGATTCCGATGAGGGTGATGACGGGAAGCGACGCGTTCTTCAGCGCATGTCGCCAGACGACGAGGGCCTCCCGCTGGCCTTTGGCCCACGCGGTGCGGATATAGTCCTCCCGGAGCACCTCGAGCATGGCGGAGCGGGTGATCCGCATGATCAGCGCTGACGAACGGTAGCCGACCGCCAGCGCCGGGAGCAAGAACTGAAGAAGGTTCGCCTTGAGGTCCTCGAAGGGCGAGACATACACCATCGACGGGATCCACCCCATGGACCGCACCAGGAGCAGGATGATGACCATGCCGAGCCAGAACGAGGGCATGGAGAGGCCAGCCAGGGAGAAGACCCGGAGCACGTAGTCGAGGGCCCGGTCCTGGCGGATCGCGCTGATCACCCCGGTGGGCACCCCCAGGAGCACCGACATCAGCAGGGCCAGAACGGCCAGCTCCAGGGTGACGGGAAGCCGCGGCTTGATGATCTCCCATGCCGGCAGCTCGTAGCGGTAGGACTTCCCCAGGTCGCCGCGGGCGAGGTCGGAGAGCCACCGGACGTACTGGACCGGGATCGGCTTGTCGATTCCCAGCTCCTGCTCGAGCAGCTTCTTGTCCTGCGCGTCGACGTACCCGGCGGACTCAAAGATGATGTCGGTGATGTTCCCGGGCGCCAGGCGCATCAAGACAAAGATGAGGACGGACATCCCGAGGAGGGTAACGACCGCGATGAGAAGGCGCTGAATGACGTAGGTGCGCATTGGGGGGGGGGGGGGGGGGGGGGGCCCCCCCCCCCCCCCGGCTGCCCGTCAGCTACTTGTCGAGCCAGACCTCCTGCATGCGGGCCCAGTTGTAGATCCCGTAGTGCGGGACGAAGTTCTTCACGTGGGGCCACATGACGGTCCACTGGGCGTTCCACCCCAGGATCGGTCGGGCGCCGTCGAGCTGGAGCTTCTTGTCGATCTCCTGGACGAGCTTCCGTCGCTTGCTCGTATCCAGGATCTGCGACTGCTCGGCGATCAGCCTGTCGATCTCTTCGGAGCAGTAGTCGGAGTAATTGCGGGGGGACCCGCACTTGAAATTCTCGGAGAAGTTGGCGTCGGGGTCATCGATCCCGATCCCGGTGAGGTTCAGGGCCACCTGGAAGTCCCGCCGGGTCATCTTGGGGTGCCAGACGCCGGTCTCGATCTGCTCGAGCGTCGCGTCGAGCCCCACTTGCTTGAGCTGGTCAACCATCCAGCTCGCGACATCCACGTAAAGGGCGAGGGTCCGGGTGGAGACCACCACCTTCAGGGGGTTGTTCGGGCCGAACCCGGCTTCAGCCAGAAGCTTTTGGGCCTCCGCTTTCTGCTTGGCCGGATCGCCGGTTCCCGGGAGTTTGGCCAGCTCAGCCGGCGGAAGCCCCCAGAGCCCCTCGGGCCTGGGGAGCATGGCGCCGCCCGGGATCGAGTCGCCCTGCCGCGGCCCCTGAATGTAGGCGCTGCGGTCGAGGGCCAGGCTGATCGCACGCCGAACCCGCCCGTCGGTGAACGGCGGACGCTTGAAGTTGACCAGGATGTTGTCGTTCACATTGTTGCTCGTCCGGATGACCACGAGCTGGGGCTTGTTCTGCTTCAGGGTTTCGGCGTTGGTCTTGGTCCATCCGCCAATGGGCCCGAGATCCAACCGACCCCCCTCGAGGGCCGCGACCTGGGTCGAGCGGTCCTTGATGATGACGTACCGGATCCCGTTCAGGTACGGTCGGCCCTTCACGAAGTAGTCGGGGTTCTTCTCGAACTCCACATATTCGCCTGGCTTGTGCTCTTTCAGCCGGAACGGTCCCGTGCCCACGCACTTCGTCTTGAACTCCGCCACAGGAACGTGGGCCGGGTAGACCGGGGAGTAGCCGGAAGCCAACATGAGGAGAAGGGCAGGCTGCGGGTGCTTCAGTCGGAAGACGACCGTGAGGGGGTCAGGCGCCTCAATCGCCTCCACGTTCTCATACCAGAGCTTCCGGGGGTTGACCCGGAGCTTCCCCTTGGCCTCGGGCGCCCCGCGCACCATGTCGAACGTGTACTTGACGTCCTGAGACGTGAAGGGCTTGCCGTCGTGCCACTTCACCCCTCCGCGGAGGAAAAAGACCAGGTTCCGGTAGTTGTCCTGCCACGACCACCGCTCGGCCAGCTCAGGGATGATCGTGTCCACGCTCTCCAGCTTCTTCATCGGGTCAAAGTAGACAAGGTTGTTGAAACAGGGACTGGCGACCGACACCGTGGCGATGGTGCCCTCCTCGTGCGGGTTGAGACTCGGCGGCGCCGAAATCGGCGTCGTGACGAGAACGCCCCCGTACTTCGGCGTCTGGGCCTCTGCCGGCCCGGAGAGGGAGAGGAGGACTATTATTCCAATCCCGAGGATGAACGGGGAGCGCATCTGACGCGTCATGATCGGCCCTCCCTGTCAAGAATTGTCACGAAAACGGACAGCACCCTTCTACGTCGTATCGGCGCTGATGTCAAGCCCTTTGCCGGGCGTCGCTGATGACGAAATGGAGCCGCCGGTGAGCCTCCCGGAGCGTAGCCTCCACGCGCTCGGGGGTGTCGGCCCGGGCGAAGATGAACCCGAGGTACTGCCACCCCTCCGGCAACGGCACCAGCTCCTGACGCGCGTGGGCGGTGATGGCAATCTCTTCCATCCCCGGCACCACCAGGGCCTCGGCCTGACCCCTGATCTCCTCGAGAATGCCGGCGCGGGGGATCGGGATCATCATCACCCCTGCAGGCTGGCGTTCCCGCTCGTACGACGGGATCTCCAGACCTAGAGCGTGGCGAATGATCAGCTCCTCGAGCGACATGCCGGTGCCGAAGCGGAGAGTGCGGGAACAGAGGCCGCCGATCGAGCGCGCCGCGATCTCGATAATCCACGGGCCGGCTTCGTTCACCCGAAGTTCAGCGTGGACCGGCCCTTCCCGAAGCCCAAGCGCCTTGGCTGCCCGGGCCGTGCAGTCGGCGATAGCCTCCTGCATCCCGGTTGCAAGACGGGACGGCGTGACGTAGATCGTTTCCTCGAAGAACGGGCCGTCGAGGGGATCGGGCTTGTCGAAGAGGGCCAGCACGCGAAGCTCCCCCTTCACGAGCAACCCCTCGAGGGCGACTTCGAGCCCGGGAACGAAGCGTTCCACCAACACCTGCCGGGCTTCCTCCCCCAGGGCAGAGACCTCCGGAGTCCGGAGGATGGCTTCGAGCCGCCGGAACGCGGCGGTGAACTGGCCAGGATCGTCGGCGCGGATGACCCCACGGCTGCCGGCCAGAATGGTGGGCTTGACCACGCAGGGATACTCCACCCGGGAGGCCGCGGCGCCCGGGTCGTCGTCGATGGACAAGAGCGTGAAATCCGGCTGGCGCACTTCGGCCCCGCAGAGGCACTGCCGCATCACGGCCTTGTTGCGCGCCGCCCGCGCTGACTCCACTGAATTGGCGGGAAGACCCAGCGCGCCCGCAATGGCGGCCCCAACCACCGTTGTGAGGTCGTCAACCGGCACGACGGCATCGAAGGCATACCGGCGGGCGAACTCGGTCACCTCGCGGGCAGCCACGTCGGGTTTCTGGAAGTCGAGGGTTAGGAGACGTTCAGGAAACGTCTCCTGGAGCACGTTAGGACGGTCGGAAGCGACCACCACTTCCACCCCCAGCGTGCGAGCCGCCTCGAGGAAGGCTTCAGTCCGGTACGTGGTGGTGGGGATCAGCAGGAGCAGCCGAGGCATTCGTGCTGGCAGTCTCCGGCTCTCGCGGGATGATAGAGCTTCGGGCCCCTGAGCGGGAGTGATTACCCCTTGCCCGGGGTGTAGTACGGATTCTGGCCGGACGCGTGGTCGGTCACGTCGAGGATCTCGGTCACCTCGGGCGCCTCCTCAAAGATGAGCCGCTCGATCCCCTGCTTGAGCGTGACATCAGCCATGCCGCACCCCTGGCAGCCCCCGCCCATCCGGATGTACACGGTGCTGTCCTTGACATCGAGGAGCTCGACGTGCCCTCCGTGCATTCCAACGGCAGGGTTGACGGACTCGTCGAGGAGCTTCTGAACCTTTTCCTTCAGGTCTAGTTCCTTGGTCTCACCCATTTT
>CAYFIG010000080.1:0-1878 GCA_964342905.1 uncultured bacterium | reverse complement strand
ATACTACCACTCCTGATACCCCTCCGTAAATCGCCGGGTGAAGAGGGCCGAACTGGCCCTCGGTGGGCTCGGCTCAGCAGAACCACGGCTCTGTGAGCCGCGGGGGACGCACGCGCCCAGGCGCCGGTGTGGCAGAAGCCCTGACCGGCGGGAGCCCCGCGGCCGCCTCGGCGGTCCGCCAGAGCCGGTAGAACGTCACGCCAGGATCCTCCTCGTCCCTGGCCGCCTGCTCCACGACCGTGCTCACCATGCGATGAAGCTCGTCCATGCGCGGGTCCGGGTGGGACCACTGGTAGTAGAAGGCGTCCCGGACCAGCGGGCCCAGAGAGGGGTTCATCGCGGGGCTCTTGAGCAGCGCCGAGCCCGGCGGCACGAGGAGTCGGATCGAATACTGCACTGGATCCACGTGGTCGATGAGCCCCTCGGTCTCGACAAACTCAAGCATCTCAAGGTAGTCGTCCAGCCTCGTCCACGGGGTAAAGGCCACCCAGGTCGGGCGGAAGGCAATCCCCGCGCCCCGAACGATGTTGAGCGCCTCGGAGACGTCAGCCCGCGTGTGGCCTTTCTCGAGGTTGGCGAGCACCGCGTCGCTCAGCGACTCTACCGCCGAGACCACGAACACGCAACTCAGCTCTCCCAGCTCGGGAAGCAGGGTGCGGCGCTCCAAGATGTGCTCCACCTTGGCGGTGAAGTCAAAGGTCAGCGCCGGGAACTCCCCATGCATGGCGCGAACAACGGCGAGGGAATGCCCGGGCCCGTTCAGGAAGTCGGGGTCGCCGAACGTGATATGGGTCGCCCCGGCCTGGACCAGCTGCCGGATGTCCACCAGCACGATCTCGCTTGGCACCACGAAGAATCGGCCGCCATACACCGGCGGGATCGGGCAGTGGAGGCACTGGTGGAGGCACCCCCGGCTTGCCTCCACATAGCCGACGAGGCCTCGTTCCCCGTCGCGCTCGATGCGGGCGTACTTCTTGAGCGGAGGGAGCCCGGTCCGACTCGGCAGCGCGAAGCGTAGCCGCTCCAGCACCGGGCGGGCCGGATGGCCTCGCCGCATCACCCCCTCGATGTCGCCAGTCCCGCCGGCCTCCAGGTCCTGGACCAGGGCGACGAGGGCGCTCTCGAACTCTCCCCCGATGACAGAGTCGGCGAAGCGGTCGAGCAGGTACTCGGCGTTCAGGATGGCGTAGAGGCCGTAGAAGGAGATGTGACATCCAGGGTTCATCTCGCGGACCCGTTCAACCGCCCTGACGCCCAGGCGCAAGGCCGTGTGCATGGGCACGGAGATCCCGACGAAGCGGGCGGGACGGATTCTCCCGGGATCCAGGGGTTCGACCGAGATGTCCAGCGCCTCCGGCGCGTACCCTTCGCGCTCCAGAAAGCCGAGCGGTGAAGCCACTGCCAGCGGCTGGTGGCCCAACTCATAGCAGGAGACGAGCAGAACCGCGCCCGGCCTGCGCCAGGTTGACTCTACCCGATCGGCAACTGCGGCTGCCGTGGCACTCTTCATGGGAGAATTCAGTATACTCCCGCTCCCCAGCCTTGCATATCCGTGGAAGGGAAAGGCGGGCATTCCCTCTCAGCCAGATGTCTCACGGCATTCTCCATTCGGGGCTCTGGCCTGTCAACCTGGGCCTAATCGTGGTCTTGACACCACCCCAGGCGTGTGCTTACATACGCTCTGCTCGTCCTATTGTCCTTACTTTACACCGTGTTCGGGTTGAGTCGTTGGGAGGCACACCACACAGAGGGACCTACACGAAGGCTCAAGAGCTGGGTCCAGGTCCCCAAAAGAAGGAGGAACGGCTTATGGCTGAAAACAACGTAAGCAGGCGCGAGTTTATAAAAGCCACCGGCGCGAGCGCGGTGGCGGCCGGC
>CAYFIG010000079.1:0-8152 GCA_964342905.1 uncultured bacterium | reverse complement strand
CAGCTGGTGGTACGGTCCCTGGATCTCCATGGCAAGCTCCTGGAGGCGCTGGTGAGTCTCACACCACCAGATCTTGCCCGTGGAGGCCTCCGGGCCTGGCAGCTCCCCCTTGAGGAGCTTGGTGACGGCGCGGGCGCCCGTGTACTTGAAAACCTCCGTATCGATCCAGAGCTGGGCGAGCTTCTGGCGCAGGAGAGGATCCTGGGCCGCACTGCCCCCGTTCCGCTTCGTCCGTTTGGCGAGCTCGATGAGCGCGTCAAGCGCGATCCTGAGCCTCACCTGGAGGCCGAAGCCCAGAGCCAGCCGCTCATACATGAGTGTGGTGATCCCCACCTGCCAACCGTTGTTAAGGCCCCCGAGGATGTTCTCCGCCGGCACCCGGACATTTTCAAAGAAGACCTCGTTGAACTCATCATCCCCGGTGATCTGCTTGAGAGGCTTCACGGTGATCCCGGGGGAGTGCATGTCCAGGAGAAAGTACGTGATCCCCTTGTGTTTGGGAGCCTCCGAATCGGTGCGGGCCAGGAGCATCATCCAGTCGGCCGCGTGAGCCAGGCTGGTCCAGACCTTCTGGCCGGTCACGCTGAAATCATTGCCTTCACGAATGGCCCGGCACTGAAGCGAGGCCAGGTCCGAGCCCGCGTTGGGCTCCGAGTAGCCCTGGCACCAGATCTCTTCGCAGGAGAGAATCTTGGCCAGGTAGCGCTTCTTCTGCTCCTCGGTACCGTACGCAATGATCGTGGGGCCCGCCATGCCGATGCCGAGGATGTTCAGGATTGGCGGGGCCTTGGCGAGGGCCATCTCCTGGTGGAGGATCAGCTCTTCCATGAAGGTGAAGCCGCGGCCGCCATACTCCTTCGGCCAGGTCAGCCCGAGGAAGCCGGCGTCGGAGAGCTTCCGCTGCCACTCGCGAAGGAAGCCGTACACCTCGGTGCGTGGCACGTCAGGGCCGGCCACGAGCCGGGAGGTCCACTCTTGGGGGAGGTTCCTCCTGAGCCAGTCCCGCACTTCGTCGCGGAAGGCCTGCTGCTCTGGGGTCAATGTGAGGTCCATGCGCTCTCTCCTGCGCTCAGATTAGGGCTCGCCACCGTTCCGGAGAGCTGACGGGCAGGATGTCAACGCGACTGAACGGCGGTTCAGCCTCATTCTACGGAGGCTTCTAAGCTCAAGTCAAGAGCGATCAGGGTATACTTCTCGACTGTGCAAGCCATCTCCCTGACCCGGCTCAGAGAAGACATTGACGCCCTCGCCCAGTTCGGGAGGACCCCGAGCAGCGGGGTGACGAGGCCGGCCTGGAGCCCGCCTCATGAGGAGGCCCGGGCTTGGCTTCTCGGCAGCATGAGAGAATCCGGGCTGACGACCTGGGTCGATCCTGCCGGGAATACCTTTGGCACCACGTCGCGCTCCGCTCCCCCAGTCTTCGGCGCACCCGGCTCCATGGATCGCCCAGACTTGGGGGTTCTCACCGGCTCCCACATCGACTCTGTCCCAGAAGGAGGGATCCTGGACGGAGCCCTGGGCGTTCTGGCCGGGCTCGAATGCCTCCGCACCATCAAAGAGGCTGGGATTCGGCCGGCTCGCGCCCTGACCCTTGTAGCCTGGAGCGACGAGGAAGGGCGTTACGGAAGCCTGTTTGGCTCCAAGGCCTTTACTGGAAAACTCGATCCAGCCCAACTCCCTACGCTGACAGCCCCGGACGGGGAGCGACTGATCGATGCCATGGCCCGGGCGGGGTTTAATGCCCTCGAGGCCCCAAAGGCCGCCAGCGATTCCAAGACCCTGGCTGCCTACGTGGAGCTTCATATCGAGCAGGGGCCTCACCTCGAGGCCCGCGGCATCCCCATCGGCATCGTGAGCGGGATCGTGGGGATTCGGCGAAACCGGCTCGTGTTTGTCGGGGAGCCGGACCATGCCGGCACGACGCCCATGGAGCGGAGGAAGGACAGTTTTCTCGCCGCGGCGGAATACGCCTTGAAGGCCCGCGAGCTGGTGGTCAAGCGCGGAAGCGGGCAAAGCGTGACCAACTTCGGCGTGGTGGACGTCAAGCCGGGCGTTGCCAACATCGTCCCGGCTCGCACCAGCCTCCTTCAGGAGATGCGCGAGCTGGACCCGGTGATCCTGGATCGGCTGGAGCAGCGCTGCCTCTCGCTGGCCCGTCGCATCGCCAAGCGGCGCGGCCTCGGGGTCGAAGTGCTCCCGGTCTCCCGCAACGAACCCGCGCAGTGCGCCTCGCGGGTGCAGGCCGCCATCGAGGCGGCCTGCCGCGTGCTCGGGCTCGCCTTCCAGCGGATGCCTTCGGGGGCGGGGCATGACGCCCAGAACCTTGCCGCCGTCACGGACTCAAGCATGATCTTCATCCCCTCAAAGGGCGGCCGGAGCCACAGGCCCGATGAGGCCAGCGACTGGGACGCCATCGAGCGCGGCGCCAACGTCCTCCTCCATACCCTGCTCACGCTGGCGGCCTAACGCGGGGACCTTCTGGGGTACAATAACTGCGTTTAGCTCTCGGGAGGGGCGAAGATGCCAGGTTTTGAGGAGGTCAACTACTACTTCAGGCGGGCCGCCCGCATCATGGACCTTTCCGAGCGGGTGGAGCGGATGCTGATCACCCCGTACCGGGAGGTCAAGGCAGACGTCTCCATCGTCCTGGACAACGGGGAGCTGGGCACCTTCATCGGCTATCGGGTCCAGCACGACAAGAGTCGCGGCCCCATGAAAGGCGGCCTCCGCTATCACCCCACGGTGGATATGGACGAGGCGCTTGGGCTTGCCTCGCTCATGACCTGGAAAACAGCCGTCGTGAACCTTCCCTACGGCGGCGCCAAAGGCGGCATCGCCGTGGATCCGGATCGGCTCTCCGAACGAGAGCTGGAACGGCTCACGCGCAGGTTCATTCAGCAGATCCACGACATCATCGGCCCCCACACCGATATCCCGGCCCCGGACATGGGCACCAATGCCCAGGTCATGGCGTGGATCATGGACGAGTACTCGAAGATCTACGGCTTCTCCCCGGCGGCGGTGACGGGCAAGCCCCTGGACCTCTTCGGCTCCCGGGGGCGCGAGGAGGCGACCGGGCGCGGCGTGGTCTTCGGGCTCGAGGAGTTCTTGAGAGACTTGGGCGCTGGCGAGATCAAGGGGAAGCGCTTCGCCCTTCAGGGGTTTGGCAATGTGGGCTCCTGGGCTGCGCGCTTTCTCCACGAGGCCGGCGCGAAGGTCGTGGCGGTCAGCGATGCCCGCGGCGGGGTCCAGAACCCGGAGGGTCTGGATATTACAAAGTTGGTAGAGCACGCGAAGCGCACGAAATCAGTGGTCGGCTTTCCCGGGACGGACGCGATCACCAACGAAGAACTGCTGGTCTCAGACGCCGACGTCCTGATCCCGGCAGCCCTCGGGGGGGTCCTGAGCAAGGAGAACGCGCGGGAGATCAAGGCCCGATTCATCGTGGAAGCGGCCAACGCTCCGACCACTCCTGAGGCCGACGAGACCTTCGCCACCCGGGGGATTCCGGTCCTGCCCGACATCTATGCCAATGCGGGCGGCGTCACCGTTTCCTACTTCGAGTGGGTCCAGAACATCCAGCAGTTCACCTGGGAAGAGGAGAAGATCACAGCCGAGTTGCGGCGCTACATGCGCGAGGCCTACGCCACGATTGCCAAAGTCGCCCGCGACCGCCGGATCCCGCTCCGCACCGCCGCGTACATCGTCGCCATCGGACGCGTGGGGCGGGCGACGGTCCTTCGGGGGCTCTAGATGACGTCCCAGGATCTGATCCAGACGATCTGCAGAGTTCTTTGCAAGGCTCTGACGCGCCCGCAGGCGGAGGAGATCCTCTTGGCCACGATCCCCGTCACAATTCCTCCCAAGGGAAATATCTTCCGCGAAGGGGATGAGGGCGCAGGCCTCTACCTCCTCCTCGCCGGCCGTGCGGACATCCTGAAACTGGGGCCGGAAGGCGCCGAGCAGCAGATCGCCACCGTCGAGGCGCCGACAGTCCTGGGAGAGCTGAGCCTGGTGACGGAGAGCATACACTCGGCCACGGCCCGAGCGCTCACCGACTGCGAGCTCCGCCTGCTCCGGAAGGAGAAATTCCGGCAGCTCCTGGAGGCCGACAACCTGGCGGCCCACAAGCTGGTGTGCACCATCGCCGAAGTCATGGCCCGCCGACTCCTTAAAATGGACGAGAAAGTGGTCGAGCTTCTGGGGCGCCGCGATGGTCCCCCGCCCGTAGAGGAGCTGGCTCGCTTCAAGCACAAGCTCTTCTCCGAGTGGTCCTTCTGATCCCTTGGTCGCGCGGCCCGTTCTTGCCGCCTTTGCTAAAGCTCTGATATAGTAACTTTTTAGTCCGCCGTTACGTTTTCTTGAGGAGATCGGCTTGGTATGAACATCTGCGTGGTGGGAACGGGGTACGTGGGGCTGGTGACGGGAGCGGTCTTCGCCGACCTCGGCAACGATGTCATCTGCGTGGACAAGGTGAGGGAGAAGATTGAAGGCCTGAAGCAGGGGCGGATGCCGATCTACGAGCCCGGCCTGGAGGAGATGGTGGCCCGGAACGTGGAGGACGGACGCCTCGCCTTCACCACCGACCTGGCGGAGGGGGTCCGGCGGGCCGAGATCATCTTCATTGCGGTCGGGACCCCGGCGAAACTGAACGGGGAGACGGATCTCTCGGCCGTGGAGGAGGTGGCTCGCGGGATCGGCCAGGCCATGGACCGCGACAAGGTCATCGTGAACAAATCCACGGTGCCCGTGGGGACCGGCGACCTCGTTCGCGAGATCATCCAGAAGCACCAGAAAGTCCCGGTGGAGTTCGACGTGGTGTCAAACCCCGAGTTCCTCCGGGAGGGATCCGCGATCGAAGACACGCTTCGTCCGGACCGCATCGTGATCGGCGCTCCCAACCAGCAGGTGGCCCTCACGCTCCTCGAGCTGTACGCACCCCTGGAGCGCCCCATGATCATCACCGACGTCCCGTCCGCCGAGATGATCAAGTACGCCTCCAACGCGTTCCTGGCGGCAAAGATCTCCTTCATCAACGCCATCGCCAACATCTGCGAGCTGGCCGGGGCTGACGTCAGCCAGGTGATCAAGGGCATGGGGCTCGACCCCCGCATCGGCCCCACCTTTCTTCAGGCCGGCCTGGGCTTCGGCGGCGCCTGCCTCCCCAAAGACTCCGAATCCCTCGTTCACACCGCCGCGGCGCTGGGCTACGATTTCAAGCTCCTCAAGGCGGTCGTGGAGATCAACCGCGAGCGCACGCTCGTCCTGATGGAGAAGATCCGGAAAGTGCTCGGGCCGCTGGATGGGAAGCTGATCGGGGTGCTGGGGCTGGCCTTTAAGCCCAACACGGACGACATGCGCGAGGCCAAGAGCGTGGAGGTGATCCGGCTCCTCCACGAGGCCGGGACCGCCATCCAGGCCTACGATCCGGTCGCCAGCGAGAAGGCCAGCCCGCTCCTCCCACCCGGCGTCCGTTACTGTGCCTCGGCCTACGAGGCCGCTGAGGGCGCGGACGCCCTGGTGCTGGTCACCGAGTGGAACGAGTTCAGGTTCCTGAACCTGGAGCGTCTTCGCTCGGCCATGCGCCGCCCGCTGATCTTCGACGGCCGGAACTTCTACGAGCCGGAGCGAATGCGCCGGCTCGGCTTCGAGTATCACGCCCTCGGGCGCAAGCCCGTCCTGCCCTCGTAGGTCGTCCAATGCGAGTGCTGGTCACGGGAGGCGCGGGCTTCATCGGCTCCCATCTCTGCGACTTCCTCCTGGCCAGGGACGCGGAGGTGGTCTGCATGGACAACCTCCTCACCGGCACCATCGAGAATATCGCCCACATTCAGGACCCCCGGTTCAGCTTCATCAAGCACAACGTCACCAACTACATCTATGTGGCCGGCCCGCTGGATTACGCGCTGCACTTCGCCAGCCCGGCTTCCCCCGTGGACTACCAGCAGCTCCCTATCCAGACACTGAAGGTCGGGGCCCTCGGCACCCACAAGGCCCTCGGGCTCGCCAAGGAAAAAAGCGCCAAGTTCCTTCTGGCTTCCACGTCCGAGGTCTACGGCGATCCGCTCGTGCACCCGCAGCGCGAGGACTACTGGGGAAACGTCAACCCCGTGGGACCTCGAGGGGTGTACGACGAGGCCAAGCGCTTCGCCGAGGCCATGACCATGGCCTACCATCGCTTTCACGGGCTGGATACCCGGATCGCGCGGATCTTCAATTGCTTCGGCCCACGCATGAGGCTCAACGACGGGCGCGCGATCCCCACCTTTATCACTCAGGCGCTCTCCGGACAGCCCCTCACGGTCCACGGGGACGGCTCGCAAACACGGAGCTTCTGCTTCATCGACGACATGGTGGAGGGGATTTGGCGGCTCATGCGGTCCCCCGTCACCGAGCCCGTGAACCTGGGGAACCCCCAGGAGATGTCCCTCCTCGAGCTGGCCAAGAAGATCCTTGTCCTCAGCGGGTCATCCAGCCAGATCGTTTTCAACCCGCTTCCGATCGACGATCCAAAGGTTCGCCAACCGGACATTACCCGTGCACGGACGCTTCTGGGGTGGGAGCCCACCGTTGATCTCGATGAGGGCCTCCGCCGGACCATCGAGTGGTTCCGCGAGAAGCTGAGGCTTCGATGAAAATCCTCGTCACCGGTGGCGCGGGCTTCATCGGCTCTCACGTGGTGGATCGATACCTCGCTGGGGGCCATCAGGCCGTCGTGGTTGACAACCTCGCGAGCGGTCGGCGGGAATTCGTCAACCCGGAGGCGAAGCTCTACCCCATCGATATCCGGAGCCCCCGCCTCGCTGAGATCTTCGAGACCGAGCGGCCCGAGTTCGTGAACCACCACGCGGCCCAGGCCGAGGTGCGGCGATCGGTCGCCGATCCCGCGCTCGATGCGAGCGTCAATATCCTCGGGGCACTCAACCTCCTGGTCTGCTGCCGCCGCTTCGGCGTGGAGCGGGTGATCTACGCCTCCACCGGCGGGGCCGTGTACGGCGACACCACGGTTCTCCCGACGCCAGAGGACCATCCCGCGCTCCCTGCTTCGCCGTACGGTATCTCCAAGCTGGCGGTGGAGCACTACCTGGCCTGCTGGGGCACCCTCTACGGGATCAAGGGCGTGGCGCTCCGCTACGCCAACGTATACGGGCCCCGGCAAAACCCGCTCGGGGAGGCGGGAGTGGTGGCCATCTTCTCCCGCCGGCTCCTCCGGGGGGAACCGGCCATCATCAACGGGGATGGAAAGCAGACACGCGATTATGTGTATGTCGGGGATGTGGCCGAGGCAAACCTCCTTGCCCTTGAGCGGCCGGAGGTGACCGGAGCCGTCAACATCGGGACCGGCGTGGAGACATCGGTGATCGACCTTTTCAAGCGTCTCCGGGCTGTCGCCGGCATCAGCGGGGAAGCGCGGCATGGCCCCCCCAAAGCCGGGGAGCAGCGGCGGAGCGTGCTCGACATCACCCTCGCGAAACGGCTCCTCGACTGGACCCCCCGGGTGGCGCTGGACGAGGGGCTCCACCGCACCATTGAACACTTCAAGAAGGAGACCACGCGATGATCGACGAGGAGCTGAAGGCGATCCTCGCCTGTCCGGCCTGCAAGGGGGATCTCCTCTTCGAGGAGACCCGCATCATCTGTCCGGCCTGCAAGAAGGCCTATCCGATCCGTGATGGGATCCCGGTCATGCTGGTCAGCGAGGCGGAGGAGTGGACGCCGCCCCGATAGCATGCTGGCGGTGATCCTTGCCGGAGGCGAGGGCACCCGGCTCCGGCCGCTGACCCTCACCCGCCCAAAGCCGATCGTCCCGCTTCTGAACGTCCCGTTCCTCCACTACCAGCTCGCCTGGCTCCGGCGGCACGGGATCCGGGAGGCGGTCCTGGCGTGCTCTTACGGCGTGGAGGCCATCCGCCGCGTGATGGGAGATGGGAGCGCAGCGGCGATGTCGCTCCGCTACGCGGTGGAGCCGGAGCCGCTCGGCACCGCCGGCGCGCTCAGGAACGCCGCGGATCCCGGTGAGGGCCGACTCGTGGTCCTGAACGGCGATGTCCTGACGGACCTGGACCTCACCGCGATGCTTCGGCTCCACGCGGAGCGGGGGGCGCACGCCACCATTGCCCTCACCCCGGTCGAAGACCCAACGCGCTATGGC
>CAYFIG010000078.1:5030-8161 GCA_964342905.1 uncultured bacterium | reverse complement strand
CAGGGGCAGTGGGTGGAGGTCTCCGCGCAGGTCGCGATGATGTGGACCATGATGAGCGAGACCGGGTTTCCCGTCCTCCATGGTCATGTCCCATTCAGGGACGGTGTTGCGACCCGCTACGCGGGCCTCCGTCGGCGGACGATCTTTCGGTGCCGCGACGGCTTCGTGGTCCTGCTCGCCGTGGGCGGAGCGGTGGGAGGGCGGATGCTGGAGGCGCTCACGACCTGGATGGCCGAGGAGGGGATGGCGCCCGAGTTCATGAAGGGGCGCGACTGGAAGAGCTGGGACGCGAGCTACCTCCTCGCCGCGGGAGTCCAGGGCCAGGCCGAGATCGACCTTGTGACCGACGCCGTGGCTGCCTTTGTCGCGCGAAAGACGAAAACCGAGCTTTACGACGAAGCCCTGGCGCGCGGAATCCTCCTCGCGCCTGTGGCCGATACAGCGGACCTCCTGACGAACCCCCAGCTCGCCGCCAGAGAGTTTTTTCTCCCGCTGTTTGAGCCACGCCTGGGTCACGCGGTCGTCCACCCCGGTTGCTTTGCGCGCTTTTCAGCCACGCCGATCCGCCTCCGGCGTTCGGCTCCGCCCCTTGGAGAGCACACTCGAGAGGTTCTCAAAGAGTGGAACGGCGCGGCCCGGGGCTCGCGGGCCCAGGATGGCCGGGGCCTACCGTTCGAGGGCCTTCGCGTCATTGACTTCTCCTGGCTTGCGGCGACCCCGATCACCGCCCGTCTTCTGGCCGAGTTCGGGGCCGATGTGATCCGGGTGGAGTCCGCGCTCAGAATCGATCCGGGCCGAACTCTGCCCCCCTGGCCCGAGGGAAAGTCGGGCCCGGACCGGAGCCAGCTCTTCGCCAACTACAACGTCAGCAAGCGCTCCGTAGCGTTGAACCTGAGCCACCCGAAAGCCCGGGAGCTTGCCCGCCAGCTCATCGCGCGGGCGGATGTCGTGATCGAGTCCTTCACCCCTGGCACCATGGCGCGCTGGGGGCTTGACTACGAAGCGCTCAGGACGGTGAAGCCTGACCTCGTGTATCTCTCGTCGTGTCAGCAGGGACAGACCGGACCCCACTCGCATTACGCGGGGTACGGATCCCTCGCCGCAGCGCTCGCCGGCTTCAACGCCGTCACCGGCTGGCCCGATCGCGACCCGCCGATGATCTACGGCGCCTATACTGGCTTTGTAGCTCCCCACTTCGCCTCAGCTGCGCTGCTCGCGGCGCTCGACCACAGAAGGCGAACTGGCCAGGGCCAGCACATCGACCTCTCCCAACTTGAGGCGGCTCTTCACTTCCTGGCTCCCGAGATCCTGGACTACACGGTGAACGGGCGCGTGGCCAGTCGCCGGGGCAACGCTGACGACCGGGCGGCGCCCCACAATGCGTATCCGTGCGCCGGCGAGGATCGCTGGTGCGCGATTGTTTGCGAGAGCGAGGCCGAGTGGCAGGCACTCTGCCGTGTCATGGGGGAGCCGGACTCGTGCCGCCGCCCCGAATTTGCCACCGCGGCGTCACGGAAGCGCTACGAAACCGAGCTTGACGGGCTGATCGGCCGGTGGACCTCAACCCAGGAGCCGTACGCCCTTATGGAGCGGCTTCAGAGCGCGGGCGTTCCCGCGGGAGTGGTCCAATCGTGCGCTGACCTCCACCAGGACCCCCAGCTCGGAGCGCGCGAGGCGTTCGTCTGGCTCGAGCATCCTGAGATGGGACGCTCGCCGTACGAGGCGTGGGCATTCCGCTGCGCGGCCGGCCCCGGGAGGCTTCGCCCCGCCCCATGCCTCGGCGAGCACACCGAAGCGGTGCTGGCGGAAATCCTGGGCATGACCCCTGATGAGGTCCGGAGCTTGAAGGCAGACGGCATTCTCCAGTAGGATGCCGGTCATGAAGGCCGCTGTCCTCTACGGGCCTCGCGATCTCAGAGTGGAAGCCGCGAGCGATCCCACACCCGCTGCCGGTGAGGTGTTGGTGCGGGTCCGGGCTGCCGGGCTCTGCGGGACCGACTACCGGATCTGGTCAGGCGACCGCCAGGTCCGCTACCCGCTGATCATGGGCCACGAGTTTGTGGGTGAAGTGGCCGCAGTGGGAGCGACTGTCCGGGACGTCAAGCCCGGCGATCGCGTGGCCGTGGAGCCCAACTATGCGTGCGGCGCCTGCGAGCTGTGCCGCGAGGGAAACCGCAATCTCTGCGCGAAGCGCACGGCGGTGGGGATTGATGTGTCCGGAGGCTTTGCCCAGCTTGCCCGGGTGCCGGCGCGCTGCTGCTGGACCGCTCCGCCGGGTCTGAGCGACAACCAGCTCCTCCTCACCGAGCCGCTGGCTGTGGTGGTCCGGGGCGTGGCGCGAGCCGGGGTGAAACCTGGAGCGACCGCGGCGGTGCTGGGAGCAGGGACCCTGGGTCTTCTTGCGCTTCAGGTGCTCCGCTCGCGCGGGGCGCGTGTACTCGTGGTGGGACGAACCGAGCGCCGGCTGGACCTGGCCCGTCAGCTTGGCGCTGAGGCAGTCCACTCGCTGGCTGCCGGCCCTGGGAGCGCGGCGGCTAAGCGCTTCGCGGGGCGCGAGGGCATGGAGATCGTGGTCGAGACCGCCGGAACCCCCGAGGCAGTCGCGGAAGCGATCGAGCTGGCCCGTCCGGGTGGGCGCGTGGTCCTGATCGGACTTCCCCACGAGCCGTCCGAGGTCCACTTCTTCTGGGTGGTCCGTCGGGAGCTCACCCTGATCGGATCCATGATCTACCAGGACGAGTTTCCCGAGGCGATGCGCCTGCTGAAAGAAGGGGCCGTGAGGGTGGAGCCGCTGGTGACCCACCGCTTCCCGCTTGAAGCGATCCAGGACGCCTTCGTCGCCCACCGCCAGCCGGAGTCCATCAAAGTGGCGGTGATCCCGTAGTGTCCTGAGGTATCGCCTATGCCCTACGCGCCCGTCAACGGGATCCGGATCCACTACGAGACCTACGGTCAGGGCGATCCGGTGCTCCTGATCAACGGGCTCTCGGCCCCGGCGGTCGGGTGGCTCTATCAGGTGCGGGACCTCTCTCCCCACTACCACGTCATCACCTTTGATAACCGCGGGGTGGGGGAGACGGGGGTGGCCGGGGGCGACGTGTATCCCACGGCCCAGATGGCAGACGACGCTA
>CAYFIG010000078.1:2368-5020 GCA_964342905.1 uncultured bacterium | reverse complement strand
CTCTGCGCCATCTGGGAATCCCCCCCGCCCACGTGCTCGGCGCTTCCATGGGAGGCACCATCGCTCAGGAGCTTGCGCTCCGACACCCGAAGCTCGTGCGGAGCCTGGTTCTCGCCTGCACCTGGGCCCGGGCCGATGGGCGACTCTTGCATACGCTCCGTTCCTGGGTCGCGCTCTGCCGGAAGGTGAGCGTGGAGGAGCGCTATCGCGAGGTTCTCTACCCCTGGATCTTCACCCCGAGCTTTTTCGAGCGCGCCGGTGCGGTGGAAGACGCGCTCAAGCGCGCGCTCGCCTACCCGTACCAGACCGCGCCCGAAGGGTTTGAGCGCCAGGCCGGCGGCATCTTCGCGTGGAACGGGACCCGGGTGAGGGACCTCAGGAAGATCAGAGTTCCCACGCTGGTGCTGGTGGGGAGGGAGGACATTCTCACCCCGTCGGCATTCTCCCGGGAGCTGGCCCGGCTCATTCCCAAAGTCCAGCTCAAGATTATCCCCGGGGCCCACGGCTTCTTCATCGAAGAGGCCGAGGCCTTCAATCGCGCGGTCCTCGCATTTTTGAGACGGATCAAATGAGGCTCCAGGAGAAGACGGCGATCAGCCTGGTCAGTCGACGACGGCGATTGCCTCGACTTCGACCATGAAGTCCGGGTGGGCGAGCTTGCTGACCTCAACGGTGGTGCTGGTGGGAAGCGCGGCGCCGAAGTACTCCATGCGGACATCCACATGCTTGAAGAACTCTTCCATGTCCGTCACATAGGTGTTGGTCTTCACGAGATCACCCAGAGTGGCGCCGGCGGCCTCAACCGCCGCCTTGACGTTCTCGCCCACCTGTCGGAGCTGGGCGCGCATGTCGCCCTTGCCCACGACATTGCCCTGACGGTCGCGGGCCACCTGGCCGGAGATGAAGATCATGCGCCGCCCTTCAACGACGACGACGTGAGAATACACGACGTGTCCGCCGACAATCCGCTTGGCAAGGGCCTCGGGCTGGATGTTCTGTCGCTTCATCGGTCTCCTCCCTTCAAGTTCGATTCGACAACTATGCAACACGTTCGGGCGAGCGGTCGGAGATCTTGATCCAGGTCGCGTTCACCGCCATCATTGATGCGGCGTCCGGAAGCACTGTATCACAAAGCTGGCGAGGAACGTCTTCCGCACCCGCTGATGCCGATGTAAAAGTCCACTCCATTTGATCTGTAGCTGGTATATACTTGCTTTATGAGGACTCTCGACAAGACAAATTTGAATCCTCAAGGGAATTGAGATGGGTGAGCGAGTAACTCGGCTCCTTGTCCATCTGTCGCGCGGGGAGCGAGGGTGGATCGTTGCGGAAGCGCCTGAAGTTCCTGGAGCGATCAGCCAAGGCCGCACAGAGGAAGAGGCGCTGCGTAATATTCAAGAAGCCGTGGAAGGAACGTTAGAGGTCAGACTTGGATTTGTCCTTGCCGAAGAGAAGGACGCATCGGGTCGGCCTGTTCAGCTCTTCGAGGCGTATGGACACCCGCGTCCGGTCCCCCCGGGGGCGTGGGAACGGCTGATCGAAGTGGATCTCGATGCCATTGCCCGTCGTCTCCGGGGCGAAAGCCGTCAGAGCGTTTGAGCGGGCAGGATGGGTGATTGCCCGGCGGAAAGGTAGTCACATAGTCCTCAAGAAGCCAGCCACCTTCTTCACCCTTTCCGTTCCAGACTACGATGAGCTCGACCCCGGTACCCTACGATCCTTGATTAGGAAAGCAGGACTGACCGTCGAGGAGTTCACTGCATTGCTTGATTGATCTGTCTCCTCCAGCACCGGCAGCCTTGACCCTGGATCACCATGAAGACCATGGATTACCGCGAAACCCTTCGCAGGCAGTTCGACCCAAGCAAAAAAATGGAAAAGAACCGCGTTGCTCTTCATTGGGGAATCGCTGCCCCAAAATTCGAAGACATTCTTCTACTTGAAAACGGGCACATTGTTTCAAAACGTGAGAGAGGCGTTTGGCGCGGCAGGACCACCATGGGCGCCGGCGGATGGCGTTTGCCGTCGTGATTAAGAGGATTGAGGAGCACGTGCGCAACGCATTGAAGAAAGTGGGGCATCCTGGACCGGACCTTGTTCTCCATTTTCCTATCTACCACCAGATGGAATTCCGCGAGCGACTCGCGGAAGTTTTAAGGAAAACACGCATCTAGTGTGGGTCCTCCTCGCGCTTGCGGCCGCGCTCTGTCAGGCCCTTCGGAACGGGGTCATGAAGTGGCTCGGCCACTCCCTGGACGAGTACATCAACGTCTGGGGCCGCTTCACCTTCCTTCTGCCGTTTGCCCTCGCGATGGCGGTCTTCAAGGGGTTCCCCGGGATCAAGCCGGGGTTTGTCCCAATCTGCCTGCTGTTCGGCCTCTGCCAGACCATCTCCACGCTGGCGCTCTCCAAGGCGCTCAAGCTGTCGCAGATCTCGCTGGTCACCCCAATCTGGAAAGTGAGCCTCTTGATCCTCCTCGTGATGGGTTACTTGACGCTCAGGGAGACGCCGACCGCGATGGGAGTCGCGGGCGTGGTCCTCTCCGCTCTCGGCGTCTACCTCCTGAACGTGAGCCAGGCCCACCTGTCCGCGTTCGGATCGTTCCAGACGGCGTTCGACGTGATCGGTCACGGGACGCTCGAGCTTCGTTT
>CAYFIG010000078.1:0-2358 GCA_964342905.1 uncultured bacterium | reverse complement strand
ACGTGAGCCAAGCTCGCCTCTCCCCGTGGGCGCCCCTCACGGTGCTGCTGACCGACCGGGGGCTCCGCTACACGCTCCTGTCGGCGCTCTTCTACGCCCCCTCGGTCCTGACCATTAAGCAGGCGATTCTCCTCTCCGACCCTTATACCGGGACTCTCGGCAGCTACGTGGCGGCGAGCCTCTGGGTGACCCCCCTGGTTCTCGTGACCTCGCGGCCACACTTCGCTCAGGTGCCGAGGTACTGGAAGGGGTTCCTCGGGCTCGGCCTCTTCGCTGCGCTCACCACCGTGAGCCAGGGGATCGCCTACACGCTCACGCTCAGCAGCTACGTGGAGGCCGTGAAACAGGTGGAGATCCTCTTCGCCCTGGGAATCGGTGCGCTGGCCTTCGGCGAGCACCAGAAGGTCCGGGAGATCACGCCGGGCGCCCTTGTGATGCTCGCGGGGATGGCGCTCCTGAGCCTGGCCGGCTAGATGGCGCTCAGCCCGTGAGGCTTACTCCGGCCGCTTGCCGTAGGTGGCCTTGACCTCTGTCTTGATGCCGCCGCGGATGTTGAAGTCGCCCACCACCTCGATCCAGCGGGGGCGCGCGGCCGCGACGAAGTGGTTGAGGATCCGGTTGGTGACGTCCTCGTGGAACGCCCCCTCGTTCCGGTAAGACCAGATGTAGAGCTTCAACGACTTGAGTTCCACGAGGTGCTGGTCGGGGACGTAGCGGATTCGGATCGTCGCGAAGTCGGGCTGGCCCGTCCGCGGGCAGATGCAGGTGAACTCGGGGATCGTGACCGAGACCTCGTAGTCCCGGTCGGGATGGGGATTCGGAACCACCTCGAGCTGTTTGGACGGCTGGGTCGGCATCGCTAGTTTGACACTATCCCACCCTTTCCAGTTGCGTCAATCACCGGCCCGAGGCTGGGGCTTCCGACCTCACGGCCCAGAGCGCCTGCCGGATTGGCTTCTCGGCCGCCGTGGGCACTCGCTCCAGCACGAGGACTTCACCCCCACGCCGCTCGACAAGGAAGCTGTGCGGACCGTCCTGCCAGCGCCAGTGTGATCCTGGGCCCGCCACCGCCTTCCCGGCGAGGGCCGGATGCTTCTTCTCGAGAAGCCCGGCGTATGCCTGGGCGAAGGCCTCGGCCCGCTCCTCCGCCTCCCACACGACCCGATAGATCAGCCCGAGCTGGCCCTTGTCATCCTCCCAGATCTGGTAGCGGTCCCCACGCCACCCCTCGGCCAGGCGATGGGCCGTCGCCTCTCCAAGAAACCCCTCCAGCGCAGCCCTGAGGCTCCACTCCCCCATTTCATCCTCGCTCACCAGATGCCACGCGGGGGCGAGGATCGGCCGGAGATCGGGGAGCGTGATGAGGAGCGGGTCCTCCCGACGGCCGAAGAACTTCTCGGGATGAAGGAGCTGGGTGGTCGAGCGGGGGGGATCCCGGTAGAGCTGGCCGAAGTCTACCCACGAATGTTTCAGCCTGAACTGGTGGACGAAGATAAGGCCCTGAATGTAGGGGAAGAGGAGGAGGTCTTGAAGGAACTTCGGGGCTCGGGCGAAGACGGGCCCGGCAGAGAGGGCAGTCGCGAGCTGCTGAATGCCGGAGAGCGCAGGGATCCGCGCCAGGTCGAGCCCCTGAGCCTGAAGAAGGAGTTCCAGGCTGATGGCCACGGCCTCGCCTTCCAGGAGGGCCTGGCGAGCCAGGAGCTGATCCCCCTTCCCGGGGTCAGGCGAGAGGAATTGCTCGAGGGGAATCTGGTGGTCCTGGAGGGCATGGACCAGTTCATGGGCGAGCGCAGTCGCTTGCTCCTCGGGCGGGAGCCAGTCGCCCAGGACCATGACCTTCTGGGTCGGGTCGTAGTATGCCACTGCCTGCTCATTGAGGAGATCGATCAAGAAGCGCCGGAGATCGAAGTCTGCCGGGATCAATCCCCAGGCGACCATTGCCTTCCGCTCGGCGTCCAGCCGGCTAGACGGATATTTCCGGCCCATCTCCTGCTCAACGAAACGGCGGGTCTCGATCCGGGAGCGGATCACGACAGGCGGCGGTGTTGGGGGAGAGGGGAGGCCTCGGATCGAGGCGATCTTGGCGAGGGAGGATGTAACAAGCGCCTGGACCGGTGCGGGGGCAGACTGCGGGGCCGCAGCAGGCGGTGAGAGGGCCCCGACGCTCAACAGCAGAATGAGAAGGCTGGCAAGCCTTCTGCGCTTCACGCTGGCCCCCGCGCCGGATGAGAGGCCCGATCCCACTGTTTAGTCATTCGCACTTACTTGCGAGGATAGCACGGGCCAATGGCCGAGGGGTCCTGTTTAGGGACGGCTCGTGAGGCCGATTCCGACGGCCACCATCCCGCTGGCGAGGAG
>CAYFIG010000077.1:3944-8199 GCA_964342905.1 uncultured bacterium | reverse complement strand
GGGCTTTATGTTGCCTAGCCTCAGCCTGCTACGGGTCGCGGTTCCAGGTCGAGTATCCCAGCGGATCGGGAACGCTCCTGACGCTCTGGGAAGCCGCAGCCGACCTCTCTCGCCGGCTGACGCGAATCTTCCTGAGAGGCCAGGACGGCCGGCGCCCGGTCCACGGGGGCGCGGAGAAGTTCCACACCGATCCCCACTGGCAGGACCTGATCTTATTCTACGAGTATTTCCACGGCGACACCGGAGCCGGCATTGGCGCCAGCCACCAGACCGGATGGACCGGCCTCGTGGCCAAGCTCCTTCAGCAGAGCGGCGAATAGCCGCGCTGAACCTTCAGGATCGCGCGGGGGATCGCGTCCAGGATGTCTCCCGCGATGATTCCCGCTTCGCCTTTCTCGTCCCGGGCCAGGTCGCCAGCCAGGCCGTGGAGGTAAACGCTCGCCTGAAGCGCGGCGAGCAGGTCCACCCCCCTGGCGAGCAAGGCTCCCACCATTCCAGTCAGGACATCTCCCGAGCCTGCGGTGGCCATCCCGGGGTTTCCGGTCGGGTTGATGAAGACACTCCCACCCGGCTCGCCGATGACGCTGCGAGCGCCCTTGAGAACCAGGAACCCGCCAGCGCGCTGACAAAAGCTTCTGACCGTCTCGATTCTGTCGGCTTGAACCTCTGCCACCGTCGAATCTAGGAGGCGGGCCATTTCGCCCGGATGCGGGGTGAGGCAGCGCGGGGGCGCCTTTTTCAGGAAGTCCAGATGGCCGGCCAGCGCGCTCAGCCCATCCGCATCCACCACCATGGGCTTGTCCACTTCCCTCACGAGTTCTCTGGCCAGGTTCTGAGTCTCCGGGTCCAGCGACAGTCCTGGACCAAGCGCCAACGCATCGGTCGCACTGACCAGCTCCAGAATTCGATCCTTCGCCTTGAGGCTCGCCGACTGACCAGGGGTTTCGGGAAGCGGCTCGGTCATCACTTCCATCCCGAGCGCGGCGATGATCGGCTGCTGGGAGCGAGGCGCGGCAATCGTCACCAGCCCCGCCCCGGTCCTCAGGGCTGCGCGCGCCGCCAGTGCCGCCGCGCCAGTCTTCCCCACTGACCCCGCCACCACTAGAAGACGGCCAAAGGCCCCCTTGTGGGAATCGGGCTCCCTGGGCGGAAAGAGTGGGGCGATATCAGAGGCTTCCAGAAGAAAGGTTCCGATCCCCTCGCGAGCGGCTGAATCCGGGATCCCGATATCGACCACCATGACCTGGCCGGCCTTGGCCGCGCCTGGATAGAGGAGCAGCCCCCGCTTCCACCCCGCAAAGGTAGTTGTCAGGACCGCGGCCACCACCGGGCCAAGAAGCCGGCCGTGATCCGAAGCGAGACCCGAAGGAAGGTCCAGCGCGGCGACCGGCTTCGCGCTCCGGTTGATCAACTCGATCGCCAGGGCATAGAGGCCGGTCACCGGGCCAGCGAGCCCGGTCCCCAGGAGGGCATCCACGACCAGGTCAGCGGAGGCAAGGGCTTTCTCCAGGCTCCTGAGGTCTGCTTCCCGCGTGACTTCCTGGATCCGTCCCCCTGCCTTCAGATAGGCGGCCAGCATCGCGCCCGAATCCCCCTTGACCTCGGAGGCCCGAGCGAGCAGGAAGACTCTCACTGCCTTGCCGGCAGCCTTGAGCCGCCGGGCCACCACGAACCCGTCCCCCCCATTGTTCCCCTTGCCGCAGCAGATCACGACCCGCTTTCGCCGCTGAGAGCCGAAGTGGGTCAGGATCGCCTGGGCGGCGCCTCGTCCCGCGTTCTCCATGAGCCGAACCCCCGGAATGCCGAGCTGGCTCATGGCCCGCTGGTCGAGAGCGCGCATCTCGGCGGCCGTGAAGACCGGGAGCACGCTACTTTCCCCAGGCTTGGAGGAGGGTCGAGGTTTCCCTCAAAAACTCGGCCAGGATCTCCACATACGCCTCCCGCCCCGCGCTGCGAGCCGCTCGCGGGAGCTCGATGTGGAGTGCCTGTTGAGGGAGGCGGAGGATGCCGGTCTGCTTGGCTACCGAGGCGTTTAAGTGAAGCTGGTCGAGCGGCTCCATCAAAAGCTGAAGCCGCGGGGCTTCGGGCCAGGCTCTGAGGTGAGCGTCTCTGATCAGCTCGAAGAGCGTCTTGAGCTTCCAGGCCTGCTGGCGGTCCACCCCGACCGTGGCAATCTCGATTCGTCCCGCGCTCTCTTTCCGGGCGTTACCGTGAAGCTCGACAAACAGGCGAAGCGGGCCCTGCGCGGCCTCTTTGACCCGGCGGACGTATGCTTCATAGACGACTCGGGCTTCTTCGGTGTGGACCTCGGAAGATGGCGGCTGACCAGGAACCCCCTCTGTGGGCCTGTTGACATGAAAGCGGCGGCGCTGGGAATCGATGTTCGAAAAGCCCGTGGCCAGAACGAGGCCGAAGCCCGTGCGCTCGGCCAGCTCCCGGCTGATCCTGTCGGTGCCGTTGTCCGAGCCGCCATGCGGGGCGCCAATCACCAGTCCGGGCTTTCCGGCGCGTGAAGCAAACTGGCCGCCGGCCAGCGGGATCTCCGGCTCCGGGGGGATAGCGGCACAGCCCTGGACCAAGAGAGTAAAGAAGGCCAAGACCTTAACGAACCCCCTCACGAGGTTCCTCCTGTCCATCCCCTCTACCAGGGGCTCCCATCAGCATGGCCTGGGCGAAGGCATAGTCACCGTCGTGGGTCAGGGAGAGAAGCACCTGGGTTACCCCTTTCGAAAGCCCGATGGCCTTGGAGCGGCCTGAGAGCACCAGCGTCGGCGGCTGGCCGCTCTCCCGACGCACCTCAAGCTCCCGCCAGGAGACGCCCATTCTGAGCCCGGTACCAAGCGCCTTCAGGCACGCCTCCTTGGCGGCGAAGCGGGCAGCGAGGTGGGGGATCGGATCACGGCGCTTGAGACAATAGTCGAGCTCCTCCTGGGTAAAGACTCGCCGAAGAAAGCGTTCTTTCCAGCGCTCAACCACCCGCCTCAGTCTACTGACCTCCACGAGGTCCACCCCGAGCCCTTTGACCTCCATCAGAGCTCCCTTGCTCCGATCGCGCTCCGGAGAAGCGCGGCCAACTCCTGGGCCATGGCGGTGATTTCCGCCTTGTCTTCGCCCTCAACCATCACCCGCGCCAACGGCTCGGTTCCCGAGTAGCGGACCAGGATCCGTCCAGCCCCATTCATCGCTGACTCCATCTCTTGGATCCTGGTTCCCAAACCCGGGATTGTCTGGAGGGGTGGTTTCTCCCTTATGGGCACATTTACCAGCACCTGGGGGAACTTGGTCAGGCAGCGGGCCAGCCCCGAGAGGGCCTGACCGGTCTCCCGCATGACAGCCAGGAGCTGAAGGGCCGAGAGGAGACCATCCCCGGTGGGAGCGCGATTCAGGAAGATGAGGTGCCCGGACTGCTCCCCCCCCAGGTTGGCGCCCAGGCGTTCCATCTCCTCCAAGACGTAGCGGTCTCCCACCTGAGTCTTCACCACCCGGATCCCGACCTCTGCCAACGAGCGGTCCAGTCCCAGGTTGGCCATGACCGTCGTCACCAAGCGGTTTCCCTTCAGCTCTCCCCTGGCGTTCAGGTGGCGGGCAAAAATCGCCAGGAGGTAATCGCCGTCCCTTATCTCCCCCGTGTCGTCCACGGTGATGAGCCGATCGCCGTCGCCATCGAACGCGAAGCCGATCTGGGCGCCGCGGGCCATCACTTTCTTCTTGAGCCCGTCGGGGAACAGGGCTCCGCATCTCCGGTTGATGTTGGTCCCGTCGGGCCTCGCCCCCATGGTGAACACGCGCGCCCCCAGGCTCCTGAACAGCCGTGATGCCACGCGGTAGGTGGCCCCGTGGGCGCAGTCCAGCAGTAGCGTGACGCCGCTGAGATCCAGGGGGAAAGACGACCGGAGGAAGCGAATGTAATCGGCCTCCGCGCGCTCATAGCGAATCAAGCGGCCAATCTGGGCTCCAGAGGGGCGCGGGGCAGTATCGCTCGATACGAGCCTGGTCTCGATCTCCGCCTCCCAGGCATCCGGGAACTTGGTCCCTTGGGCGGAGAAGAGCTTAATGCCGTTATCCTCAAAAGGGTTGTGGGAGGCGGAGAGGACCACGCCGCCATGAGCCTGAAGCTGGCGCGTCAGAATCGCGATGGCCGGCGTGGGGAGGACTCCCACGCTGTAGCACTCGGCGCCGGCCGACAGCAGTCCGGCAGCGAGCGCGGCCTCGAGCATCGGGCCTGACAGGCGGGTGTCACGGCCAATCACGAGAA
>CAYFIG010000077.1:2798-3934 GCA_964342905.1 uncultured bacterium | reverse complement strand
CGGACCCGAGCAAGCCGTTGCTGCTCCAGCAGAGTGGCGACGAGCTGCCGGCCCAGCCGGTAGGCCAGATCCGGGGTGAGCGGATCCTGATTGGCGATCCCCCGAATCCCGTCGGTACCGAAGAGCCGGCTCATGCCTGACATTCCGCAATCGCCTGCGCCACTCGGACCGCCTGGCTGGTTTCCGCCGCGTCGTGGGTCCGGATGAGGTGGGCTCCCTTCACCACCGCGATCGCGGCAGCGGCCAGGGAACCTACGAGCCGCTCTCCGGGGTCATCCTGGCCGAGAAGGGCGCCGATGAACGACTTCCGTGAGACCCCAATGCAGATCGGCCGGCCCAGACCCTGAAGCTCTCCGAGCCGCGCCAGAATCTCACAGTCCCACTCGAACCAGGGCTGCCCCGACTGCCTGAAAAAGCCGATTCCAGGATCCACAACGATGTTCTCCTCAGCGATTCCCGCCAGGCGTGCGAGTTCCAGGCTTTCGCTGAGGAGCGCGGCCGCGATCGAAACGGGTGAGTTGTCCGCGGAGCCGAGCGGCCCTCCCGGGAGCCGGCGCCCGCCCCGGGGTGAGGCCATGAGGATCAGGCCCGCTCCGGCCCGCGCCACCAATTCTGCCACCGCCGGGTCCGCGCTCAGCCCGCTCACGTCGTTGATAATGGCCGCGCCCGCCTCGAGGGCCGCTTTCGCAGGCACCGCCCGACAGGTGTCGGCGGAGATCGGGACCCCGAGCTTGTTCACCAACCGCTCCACGGCCCGGCCGAGGCGTTCGGCCTCCTCCTCCTCAGCAATCCGGGTCGAAAGGTAGGGGGCCGTGGACATGGCGCCGACGTCTAGGAGTTTGGCCCCTCCCTCCACCATGCGTTCGGCCGAAGCGAGGAGGTCGTCCAGGTCGACGTGGACCGAGCCCGGGTAGAATGATTCGGGGCTCACGTTGAGAACACCTATGACCACCACCGGGAGCCCCTCTCCCACCGGGACGCCTCCGAGGATTGCACGACGGGCCATGTGCTGCCTCCCAGACAAAAATACCACCATCGGGGCAGCGCCGGTCGAACAGAATTCGCCGTCGACGGTTGGCCTCAGGGTGGGTTCAGAAGGGCGGAGAGCTCTCCTCCGGAGGAATTGGCGGAAGTTC
>CAYFIG010000077.1:1774-2788 GCA_964342905.1 uncultured bacterium | reverse complement strand
GTCGAGCGCGGGCTTCGCCCGCGCAATCCTTAGGGGGGAGGTACGCTCGCCTGCGGCTCGCGCTCTCCGCGACCTCGCCGCGGCGAGGTCGCTTCGCGTGCGGAAGGGGGGCGAAAGCCCCCCTCCGAGGATTAAGCCGGAGCGGGCGCCTCCTTGAAGGTGGGGCGGGCGCGAAGGATCCGGGCGATCTCCTCGCCGTCGAGCGACTCGCGCTCCAGGAGCGCCCGGGCAAGGGCGTGAAGCTTCTCCAGGTTCTCCTCGATGATCTGCCGCGCCTTCGCCGCGGACTCGGTGACGATCCGCTTGATCTCGGTGTCGATGAGGATGGCCGTCTCATCGCTGTAGTCCTGATGGCGGGCAAATTCCCGGCCCAGGAAGATGTGCTCTTCCCTCTTCCCGAAGGTCAGCGGCCCGAGCTTCTCCGACATCCCCCACTCGCAGACCATCTTCCGCGCCATCTCGGTGGCTTTTTCCAGATCGTCGCCGGCCCCCGTGGTCTGCTGCCCGAGGACGAGCTCCTCCGCCGAACGCCCGCCCAAGAGGATGGTGATCCGGCTCACCAGATAGTCTTTGGAATAGTTGTACTTGTCATCCAGGGGGAGCTGTTGCGTGAGCCCCAGCGCCCGACCGCGCGGGATGATGGTCACCTTGTGGATCGGATCGGTGCCCGGGAGAAAGTCCGCCACCAGCGCGTGTCCCGCCTCGTGATAGGCAATGATGCGCTTCTCTTCCTCGCTGATGATCATGGAGCGCCGCTCAACGCCCATCAAAACCTTGTCCTTCGCGTTCTCGAAGTCGATCATCTCCACCGTCTTCTTGTTCTGGCGGGCAGCGAGGAGGGCGGCCTCGTTGACCAGGTTGGCCAGGTCCGCGCCCGAAAAGCCGGGCGTCCCGCGGGCGAGGACTTTCAGGTCCACGTCCGGAGCCAGCTGAACCCGGCGGGCGTGAACACGAAGGATCTCTTCCCGACCCCGGACGTCGGGCCGGGGCACCACCACCTGGCGGGCGAAGCGG
>CAYFIG010000077.1:0-1764 GCA_964342905.1 uncultured bacterium | reverse complement strand
GCCGGTTCGTGGCCGCGATCAGGATGATGTTGTCCTTCAGCTCGAAGCCGTCCATCTCGACCAGGAGCTGGTTCAGCGTCTGCTCGCGCTCGTCGTGCCCGCCTCCCAAGCCAGCCCCCCGGTGACGGCCGACCGCGTCGATTTCGTCCATGAAGATAATGCAGGGCGCGTGCTTCTTCCCCTGGTCGAAGAGATCACGGACCCGTGAGGCGCCCACCCCGACGAACATCTCGACGAAATCCGAACCCGAGATGGAGAAGAACGGCACGTTGGCCTCACCCGCGATGGCCTTGGCCAGGAGAGTCTTGCCGGTCCCCGGCGGTCCAACGAGGAGCACGCCCTTGGGAAGCTTGCCGCCCAGCTTCTGGAACCTCTGAGGGTCCTTGAGGAACTCGATGATCTCGCGAAGCTCCTCCTTGGCCTCTTCGACCCCGGCCACGTCCTGGAAGGTCACCTTGTTCTGCTTTTCAGAGATGAGCCGAGCCCGCGCCTTCCCGAACGAGAGCGCCTTGGCCCCGCCTCCCTGCATCTGGCGCATAAAGAAGATCCAGACGCCGATGAAGAGGAGCATGGGGATCCACTGGAGGAGGATCGCGTACCAGGGGTTCGAGTCCGGCGGCTTGACGATGATGCGGACCCCGCGTTCCCGGAGCAGCTTGACCAGATCCGGGTACTCCATGGTGTACGTGCGGAAGGCCGAGCCATCGGTGAGGCGTCCGCTGAGCGAGTTCCCCCGGATGGTCACCTCCTTGACCTCGCCGGCCTCAACCCTGCGCAGGAAATCGGAGAAGACGATCTCTTCCCGCGACGGCTGGTTCGTTTGGAAAAGGTTGAAGAGCAGGATGACGATCAGCCCGATCACCATCCAGAGGGCCAAATTCTTGTAAAACTGGTTCACCGGAACCTTCATCCGTGTCTCCCGGTAGCGCTCAGAAAAGCATTATAGCACAGGCGCGTCACCCACAAGCCGCCTAGCCGACGAGCTCATCCTCTAAGACCGTGATATGCGGGAGGTTCCGGTAGAGCCCTTCGAAGTCGAGCCCGTACCCCACCACGAACTGGCTCGGGATACAGAAGCCCAGGTAATCGATCTCCACCTCCTCCTCTCGCCGTTCGGCCTTGTCCAGAAGCGCGCAGAGCTTGAGGCTCCGGGGGTGGCGGGTCTGGAGGTTGCGCCGGAGATAGTTGATGGTACGCCCCGAGTCGATGATGTCCTCAACCACCAGCACGTGGCGGTCCTCGATTGAGACCGAGAGATCGGAGGTAATCTTGACCACGCCGGAGGACCGCGTGCTCGCCCCGTAGCTCGACATTCCGATGAAGTCCAAGGTCACCGGGATGTCGATGACGCGGATCAGATCGGCCAGGAACACGACGGCGCCCTTCAGCACCCCAACCAGAAGCGGGTCGCGCCCCGCGTAGTCGCGGGCCACGGCCGTCCCCAGCTCCCGGACCCGCGCCGCAATCTCGTCCTGGGTAATCAGCACTCGCCCGGGGCGATGCCCCACGTCCGCTCCTCCTATCGGGGAACGATCAAGGGGGCAACGGCCCGTTCGGCACGGAGTCGCTCAGAGACCTTCTGAGCCTCACCTCGGTTCGGGTAGCTTCCCACCCGCACCCGGTAACGAACCTTGCCGTCCTCACCCGTAAACTGGACGACGTAGGCGTCGTAGCCGGATTCTGCCAGAGAACGCTGGAGGGCCTCGGCTGGACCCGGGCTCAGGTACGCGGCGACCTGGACGGTCCAGGATTGCCCGGGGGTGG
>CAYFIG010000076.1:0-8203 GCA_964342905.1 uncultured bacterium | reverse complement strand
TGCCGGCTCGCCCCCGGTACCCCGTGTTGTTGCAGTTGGCGCAGCCCTTCCCCCGATACAGGACAAAGGCGTCGTCGTACTTCGCGATCTTCTCAAACTCCTCTTCGCCATAGGCCCTGGCCAGCACGTAGTATTCATCTTCGGAGGGGTGATACTGCCCCTTGCAGTCTTTGCAGATCCGCTTGACCAACCGCTGGGCCAGGACGCCCAGGAGGGCATCGGCGAAGTTGAACGGGTCCAGGCCCATGTCCAGCAGACGAATCACGGTCTCCACGGCGCTGTTCGTGTGCAGCGTGCTGAACACGAGGTGGCCCGTGAGGGACGCCTCGATCCCCGTGGCGGCTGTCTCTTCGTCCCGCATCTCTCCCACCATGATGACATCCGGGTCGGCGCGCAAGAACGCCCGCATGGCGGCGGCAAACGTGAATCCGATCTTTGGCAGCACCTGCACCTGCCGGAGCCCGTACTGCGTGATCTCGACCGGATCTTCTGCGGTCCAGATCTTTCTGTCCGGCTTGTTAATATAGCCGAGCACTGAGTGCAGGGTGGTGGTTTTGCCCGAGCCGGTTGGACCGACGACGAGGATGAGCCCGTAGGGCTTTTCGGCAATTTTCTTTATCTCCCGCAAATTCCGCTCGGTCATTCCCAGCTTGTCGATGGGGATGGGTTCGCTCGCTGCAAGGATCCGCATGACGATGTCTTCGTTGCCGCCGGCTGTGGGAACCGTGGCGACCCGCAGCTCGATCTCCCGGTCCGGCATGCGAAATTTGATCTTCCCATCCTGAGGCTTGCGTCGCTCAGCGATGTCCAGCTGGGACATGATCTTCAGCCGCGCCACGATTGCTCGCCGATACGTGGCGGGGACCTTCTGGTATTCCATGCAGCTGCCGTCCACCCGGATCCGGATCACCATGTCCTTCTGGGGGCCGTACGGCTCGACGTGGATGTCCGATGCGCGCGCCTTGTACGCATCGACGATGATCTGGTTGGCGAGGCGAACGATGGTGCTGTCATTCTCATCCACCTCGCCCCCCACGGCCTCCTCAGCCGTCTCGGTGGTCTCCTCGGCCCTCAGGTCTCCGAGGATGTTGGAGATGGAATCCTTCGGCGCATGTTCGCCGCTGGCCGCGTTGATAAACAGCAGGATGTCTTTCCTAAGCCCGACCGCGAAACGGATTTTGTACTGGGGTAACAGCTGCCCGATGCTGTCGACCTTCTGAAGATCCTGGGGGTTGTCGACCAGAACCGTTACGGTGTTGTTTTCGCGCCGCAACGGGACCCAGAAAGCCTTTTTCAGGTATTCCACTTTCAGGTCTTTCATGAGATCCGGCGGCACGATGATCTTCTCGTCGAACTCCATGAACTGACAGTTGTAAAACTGGCTCAGAGAGGCCCCAATTTCGCCCTTGGGGACCTTATACTGCTCGATCAAGATCGATTCGACGTCGACCTGCCTTCGTCGCGCTTCGGCGATCGCCGCGTTCAGCTCGTCCTGGGTGATGCGCTGCTGTGACAAGAGATAATCGAACTTGGTCGGGCGCTTCTGGGCGAGCTGGTTTTGGGTATGAAACGCGATGCTGAGAGTCTTCGCGATTCGTGCAACGCCGGCTTCGTCTTCTTTGGTGAACCGCGCCCCGTGTTTCTTGTTCAGGAGCTGGATGACGCCCAGGACGGTCTTGTTCTCGTGGAGGATCGGGACGGCGAGGATCTGTTTCGTCCGGAAGCCGATCTTTTTGTCCCAGGAGCTGTCGAAGGCGAGGGATTCGGAGACGCGGGCCAGTTCGCCGGCGTTATAGGCGTCGGCAATGTTGACCAACTCGCGGGTCAGCGCGACATATCCCGCGATGCTCTTGTCGCTGATGGGGACGCGGATTTCCTTGACGGTATCGAGGGCCAGAAACTTCGAGTGCAATTCCTTTTTTTCGTAATCGACGGCGTAGAGGGTCATCCGCTCCGCATCGAGGAGCTCAAGGATCTCACTCTGAAGCTCGATGAAGATGTTGTCGAGACTTTTGGCCGCATGGATGCGGTTGACGAGCTGGAGGAGCTTCTGCTCGTAAGCAAGCTTTTCTTGTAACGCCTGGACGGTGGCTTGCTGGGCCGCAGGTGGCATGCCGCTACCTCATCTAGTAATCTCTTATTTTTATCAGCCTTGGCTCTATCTGTCAAGAAAATAGCTGACGCGTCCCCGGTCGTTTGTGAGGATCACCTTAACTGGCGTGTAATTCTGGGGTCCTCGTCTGTCTTTTTTAAGAGTGTGGTTTGATGATAGGCTCTACGCACCGTTCGGGTAGGGATGGGCGGGTCCATTTCCACGGTGACGGGATAGCGGAGCATGATCGTCTCCCCCAAGTCCCTCCGGCTGACGCGAGCCGCTGCGGCTGGCGGTCTCGTCGCGTTCCTGTTCGCCCTCGGCGGATGCGGATTCGATTCCCCGATGACCACCGTTCTGCCCAGCTCCGACCTCGGACGGGTGATCCACGACCTGTTCATGGCCATCTCCGGATGGGTGCTCTTCATTTTCGTGGTCGTGGAGGCGCTCTTGCTCTTCGCGGTCTGGCGCTTTCGCTCTCGCCCCGGGCTTGGGGAGCCAAAGCCCGTTCACGGGCATCTCGGCCTCGAGTTGGGCTGGACGTTAGTTCCAGTCCTGATCGTCATCGCGATCGCTGCCCCGACGATCGCCGCGGTGTTCAGGACCCAAGCGACGCCGCCGGCGGGTGCGCTCAAGGTAGAGGTGATCGGCCACCAGTGGTGGTGGGAGGTACGCTACCCGGACCTGGGAGTCACCACAGCCAACGAACTTCACCTCCCAGTCGGGCGGCCGGTAAGCCTCTCGCTCAAGTCGGCGGACGTGATTCACAGCTTCTGGGTCCCTCGGCTCGGAGGCAAGCGGGACATGATTCCCGGCCGCGTGAACAGTCTCAACTTCACCGTGACTGAGGCGGGCGAGTACACGGGCCAGTGCGCCGAGTTCTGCGGGGTCTCACACGCAAACATGCGCCTGCTGGTGATCGCCCAATCGCCCGCGGAGTTCGAGGCTTGGACCGGGCACCTCAAGGCGCCTCCGGCCCCACCGGCACGGGAGGCTGCCCAGGGCCTCCAGGCGTTCCTCGCTGGCGGATGCGTGGCCTGCCACGCGATCCAGGGGGTCGCCTTCGGCGTGGTCGGGCCCGACCTGACCCATTTCGGCAGCCGAAAGACACTGGCGGCGGGGTTGCTTCCGAACACGCCGGAGCACCTCGCCCGATGGCTTGCGAACCCCCCTCTGGTCAAGCCTGGTACCCTTATGCCGAAGCTGCCCCTGACCCAGGCGCAGCTCTCCGCGCTGGTGGCGTACCTCGGGAGCCTCAAATGAGCGCGGCGGCCACGGTGTGGAGCTGGATCACAACCGTTGACCACAAGCGGATCGGCCTCCTGTACGGGGTCACCGCGTTCGCCTTCTTCCTCGTTGGCGGAATCGAAGCCCTGCTCATTCGGCTTCAGCTGGCCCGGCCGGACAATGCGGTCGTGAGCGCCGAGACGTTCAACCAGCTCTTCACGATGCACGGGACCACCATGGTCTTCCTCGCGGTGATGCCCCTCAGCGCGAGCTTCTTCAACTTCCTGGTGCCGCTCATGATCGGGGCGCGGGACGTAGCCTTCCCCCGGCTCAACGCGCTCTCCTACTGGATCTTCCTCTTCGGCGGCCTGTTTCTGAACGCGAGTTTCCTCGTGAACGCAGCCCCGAACGCCGGATGGTTCGGCTACGCGAACCTGACCGCCAAACAGTTCTCCCCGGGCCAGAACATCGACTTCTGGATGCTGGGGCTCCAGATCCTCGGGATCTCGTCCCTCATCGCCGGGTTCAATTTCATCGTGACGATCGTGAACTTGCGGGCGCCGGGCATGACCTATATGCGGCTGCCGGTCTTCGTCTGGATGACGCTGATCACTCAGTTCCTGATCATCTTGGCGTTTCCGACGATCACGGTCGGTCTCATCCTGCTCATGTTCGACCGCTTCTTTGGCACGAACTTCTATAACCCCGTAGCCGGCGGGAATCCGCTTCTCTGGCAGCACCTTTTCTGGCTCTTCGGGCACCCCGAGGTCTACATTCTGATCCTCCCCGCCATGGGAATCGTGTCGGAGGTCCTGCCCACCTTTTCCCGGAAGCCGCTCTTCGGGTACCCCATGGTCGTCTACTCGGGGATCCTGATCGGCTTCTTCGGCTTCGGGGTGTGGAGCCACCACATGTTCACCGTGGGCCTCGGCGCGGTGGCGGACACGGCCTTCTCTCTCGCCACGATGCTGATCGCCATCCCGACTGGCGTGAAGATCTTCAACTGGATCGCGACGCTGTGGGGAGGGGCCCTCCGGCTCCGGTCCCCGCTCTACTTTGCCCTGGGGTTCATCGCCATGTTCCTGATCGGCGGGCTTTCCGGGATCATGCTCTCCTCGCCGCCCGTGGACATGCAGCAGCAGGACTCCTATTTTGTCGTAGCCCACCTCCACTACGTCCTGGTGGGAGGGAGCCTCTTCGGCCTCTTTGCCGGCATCTACTACTGGTGGCCGAAGATGACCGGGCTGATGCTCAGCGACCGGCTCGGCAAGCTGAACTTCTGGCTGCTCCTGATCGGCTTCAACGTGACGTTCTTCCCGATGCACTTCCTCGGGCTCATCGGGATGCCCCGTCGCATCTACACGTATTCCGGGGCGCTCGGCTGGGAGTTCTGGAACCTCGTCGCGACAATTGGAGCATTTCTCATCGCGCTGTCCGTCCTGGTCTTTCTCATCAACGCCCTCGCGAGCCTTCGCGCCGGGGTGCCGGCCGGACCGGATCCCTGGGACGGGAGGACCCTGGAGTGGACGGTTCCCTCGCCGCCGCCGGTCCACGACTTCGAGCAGATCCCGACCGTGGGCCACCGCGACGAGCTTTGGGCGCGGAAGCGGGGGCGGCACGCGGTCGAGGCACAGGCTTCTGGGGCTGCCCGAGCCCACGCGCAAGGGCTCCATCTTCCCCCGCCGTCGTACTATCCGATCGTCGTGGCGACGGGGATCCTGGTCGTTGCCGCCGGCGCCATGACCTACGTGATCGTGAGCGTGCTCGGAGCGCTCCTGGCCGTGTACGGGATCTACCGCTGGGCATTCGAGTACGGAGGCCCGGGACGGGACCGGGCCGTCTCTCACGAGGAGACCAGCACCGGGCTCGACCATAAGAAGCTGGGCTTCTGGGCGTTCCTGGGCTCCGAGTGCATGTTCTTCGCCTCCCTCATCGCCACCTACCTGGCCTATAAGGGGAAGAGCGTGACCGGCCCCTCTCCCCACGAGATCCTCAACATCCCGCTCACGTCCATCAGCACCTTCGTCCTCCTGATGTCGAGCCTGTTCATGGTGCTGGCGCTGGCCGCGGTCCAGCGGGACGACCGGCTCGGGGCGAAGCTCTGGCTCTTCGGCACGGCCTTCTTCGGGGTGATCTTCCTGGGCTTCCAGGTGTACGAGTTCGCGACATTCGTCCGTGAGGGCCTCACGCTCCAGGTCAACCTCTTCGGCGCCACGTTCTTCGTGCTCACGGGGTTCCACGGCGCCCACGTGAGCGTGGGCGTCATCTGGCTGCTTTCCCTCTGGGTCCTGGCCCTGCGGGAGCGCCTCACCCCAGCCGACGCCCTCGTGGTTGAAATCGCCGGGCTCTACTGGCACTTCGTTGACATCGTGTGGATCGTGATCTTCACTCTTGTCTATCTGATTCAGTAGGAGCGCGTCCATGGCCCAGCTCACTTCCCACGAGGCTCACCCTCCCATCCGGACTTACCTCATCATCGCGGCCGTGCTCGCCGTGATCACGGCGGTCGAGATTTCGGTGTTCTACATCACCTGGCTGGTGCGCTTCCTGGTGCCCCTTCTGGTCGTCCTCTCCGCGGCCAAGTTCTCCCTTGTCGTGATGTTCTTCATGCATCTCCGGTTTGACAGCCGGATCTTTACGGGACTGTTCGTCGGGCCACTCGCGCTCGCCATTGCCATCGTTCTGGCGCTGATGGCGCTCTTCGGGGCGTTCGTCGTCGGGCGGCCGTAAGGAGACCCCCAGGGTGGAGTCGGCCGTCTTCCACGTGCACGGTGAGGTGGTGCTGGGCTTGCTGCTCCTGGCCTCGGCCTACCTGCTCGCGCTGGGCCCGCTCCGCCAGCGTCTCGATGGGCCTGACGCCGTGGCCCGGCCGCGCGTTCTCTGCTTCCTCGGGGGCCTAGCCGTCATCTTCTTTGCGCTGAACGGCCCCCTCCACGAGCTTTCAGACCGCTTCCTCTTCAGCGCCCACATGGTGCAGCACCTTCTGCTGACACTGATGGTTCCACCCCTGCTTCTGGCGGGAACACCGGGATGGCTTCTCCGGCCCATTCTCAAGGGCCGTGGCGTGGCGCGAACCGGTCGGGTCCTGACCAGGCCTCTCGTCGCGTCGGCGATCTTCAACGTGGCCTTCGCCGCCTGGCACCTGCCGGTCCTCTACGACTGGGCAATGCGGGAGCATTCCCTCCACATCGTCCAGCACCTCATGTTCCTGGCCACGGGCCTCTTGCTGTGGTGGCCGGTCCTGAGCCCGCTCCCCGAACTCCCTCCGCTGTCTTCTCCGGCCCAGATGCTCTACCTGTTCCTTGTCGGGATTCCGATGGTCCTGGTGGCTGCGCTCATCACGCTCTCTGACGAGGTCCTCTACTCGTTCTACGGGGAGGGGCCCCGGCAGTGGGGCCTGACACCGCTCGCCGACCAGCGTGTCGGCGGGGTCATCATGTGGGTGCCGGGGACGCTCGTCTTCCTGATCGCGATCACCATCGTGTTTTTCCGATGGGTGAAGCTGGAGGCGGACCGGGAAGAGACCCCCGCGTCGATGAGCGCCCGAACGGAGGAAGCCGATGGAAATTCTTGACCGGCGCCTGATCCGTGAGGGGGTCGTGGCCGGGCTGATCGGGGCCGCGCTCGTGGCGCTCTGGTTTTTCCTCTTCGATGTCCTCCAGGGGGAGCCCTTCCGGACTCCGGCCCTGCTGGGCGCGGCGGTGTTTCAGGGGCTCCGAGACCCGCAAGCCCTGAGCATCACGTGGGGCGCGGTGCTGGGCTACAGCGTGTTCCACGGACTGGCCTTCGTGGCCTTCGGGATCCTCTGCGCCATGCTGATCGTCGCCGCCGAGCGCGAGCCCTCCCTGCTCCTGGCCTTCGTCGCGCTCTTCGCCTGCTTCTCGGTCTTCTTTCTCGGGCTCTTGTGGTTCCTGGCCGAATGGCTGCTGGGTGCCCTCTCCTGGTGGGCCATCTTCGTCGCCAACCTGCTGGCCGCGGCCGGCATGCTCGGCTACTTCTTCCTGGGCCACCGGGCCCTGAGGCAAGCTCTGCTCGGATCCCTGGCGGGAGTCATTCGAGAAGGGGTCGTGGCCGGGCTGCTCGGGGCCGCGCTCGTGGCGGTCTGGTTCTTGATCTTTGACGCCCTTCAGGGCCGACCGTTCTACACCCCTGCGCTCCTGGGCGCGGGCGTGTTTGAGGGGCTCCGCGATCCCAGCCTCCTCGAGATCAAGCTGGGGGTGATTCTAGGCTATACCGTCCTGCACGGGGCGGCCTTCCTGGCTTTCGGGATCCTCTGCGCCATCCTCATCGTGGCCGCGGAGCGCGAGCCGAGCCTGACCTGGGCCTTCGTCGCCCTGTTCGCCAGCTTTGAGGTGTTCTTCCTGGTCGTGGACCGCCTGTTTGCCGAGTCGCTTCTCGGCGCCCTCGTCTGGTGGGCGATTCTCGTGGGGAACCTGCTGGCCGCTGCCGGAATGCTCGGCTACTTCTTCCTGGGCCACCGGGCCCTCGGGCGGAACCTTCTTGGGGAGTGGGCGCCCGTTGTCCGGGAAGGGTTTCTTGGCGGGCTGACCGGGGCCGCCATCGTGGCGATCTGGTTTCTCGCGTACGACGTTTTCACCGGCCAGCCGCTCCGGACGCCGGCGCTCCTGGGCGCGGCCGTCTTCCAGGGCCTCGCCGATCCCGCAGCTCTGCAGATCAACCTGGGAGTCGTGCTGGGGTACACTGTGCTGCACGGTCTGGCGTTTACCGTGTTCGGAATCATCGCCGCCTTCCTGCTGGCCGCCGCCGAGCGGCAGCCCGTGCTGCTCCTGGGCCTCTTCATGCTCTTCGCCGCCTTTGAGGTGTTCTTCTTCGGTTTTGTCATGATCCTGGGCCAGTCGCTTCTCGGCGCCCTGGTGTGGTGGG
>CAYFIG010000075.1:1599-8234 GCA_964342905.1 uncultured bacterium | reverse complement strand
GTTCCAGACCCAGCGCGTGCAGGAGGATGGGCCAGATGACGGCATGATGGCGCAGGATGTCTTTTCCTATCAGATGGACGTCCGCCGGCCAGTTTTCGTCCGCTTTGCCGTCCTTATAGCGACAGGCCGTGATGTAGTTGATGAGCGCGTCGAACCACACGTAGGTGACGAAGTTGGCATCGAAGGGGAGGGGGATCCCCCACTGGAGGCGGCTCTTGGGCCGGCTGATGCAGAGGTCCTCCAGCGGGCTCCGGAGGAACCCGAGAATCTCGTTCCGGTAACGCTCGGGCCGGATGAAGTCGGGGCGCTCCTCGATGTAGCGGATGAGCCACTCGTGGTAGCGGCTCATTCGGAAGAAGTAGTTCTGCTCCTTGACGAACGTGGGCAGCGTCTGGTGGTCGGGACACTTGCCGTCTTGGAGCTCCTTGTCGGTGTAGAAGCGCTCGCAGCCGAAGCAGTAGTTTCCGCCGTATTCGCCGAAGTAGATCTCCCCCGCATCGTAGAGTCGTTGGAGGATGGTTTGGACGACTCGCTTGTGGCGCTCCTCAGTGGTTCGGATGAAGTCGTCGTGGCTAATGCCAAGGCGCCGCCAGGTCTCTCTATACGCCTGAGCAATCCGGTCGGTGTAGGCCTGCGGCGTCTCGCCGGCCTCGGCGGCGGCCCGGGCGATCTTGTCGCCGTGCTCATCGGTGCCGGTGAGGAAATAGACCCGGTCCCCGGCCAACTGCCGGTAGCGACACATGGCATCCGCGATGATCGTCGTATAGGCATGACCCAGGTGCGGCGCCGCGTTGACGTAATAGATGGGCGTGGTGAGGTAGAAGATTCGCTGAGCCATCAGGACCCGTCACTCCAGAGGCTTGACGTGGGGCCGCCCCTCCCAGGTCAGCTGCTCCAGCGGCAGCTCGGCCTCGGTCCCGTCCTGGAAGCTCACCACCACGGTCTCCTTGAGCACCCGGATGGCTTTGACCCTCCCCTGCATGCAGCCGCCCCCGCCGCACTCGGCTTGGCAAGCCGACCCCACGCGGGGGAGGTACCTGCGGAGCTCTTCGTACATGGAGAACTCGTAGAGCAGGCAGCACTTGAGCCGACCGCAGTTGCCCAAGAGCCGGCTATCCGTCAAGGGCATATCCTGAGCCTTGGCCATCTTGACCGAGATCGGCTCGAACTTCCTGAGATACGAGGAGCAGCAGAGCTGGCGGCCGCAGGGGCCGATCCCGTCCATGACCTTGGTGACGTCGCGGGCTCCGATCTGGCGCATCTCGATCCGGGCGCGGAACTCGCGCGCCAGCTCGCGCACCAGCTCGCGGAAGTCTACCCGTGCCTCGGCGAAGAACATCACCGCCACCTTCCGGCCGTCGGGTTGGATGTCAATGTCCACCACCTTCATCGGCAAGCCGCGCCGTTGCGCCTTGGCCTGGATGGTCTCGAGAGCCTTCTGCTCCCGCTTCCGCCGTTCTTTCCACTCTCCGACCTCCAGGTCGGTGGCCTGGCGGATCACCCGGGGAAAGGTCCGGTCCCGCCTGAACTCGGGAACCGGGCGCTTGGGACGGCGGACCTCTCCCACCGCGGTGCCGTTGGGAACCTCCACCACACAGAAGTCACCCACGTGGAGGTCAAGCTCTTCCATGAGATAGTCTTCGGCGTTGGCCGGCGCGCGGAGCCGAACGCCCACGAGATACTGCGTCACAGTCTCAACTGATCCGTCGTGTTCTTCCATGATCTATCCTTATGCCGCCTTCAGGGCGAGGCGGCTCAGCAATACTTCTACAGTGAGTCGAGGTGAGACGTTCGCCTGAAGCGCCTGCCAGGCCTCCCGGCAGGCCGCTAGGGCCTCGAAGAGCAGCTCCCACGAGGTGAGCCCAGCCGCGCTGGTAAGTTCTGCCTGATGGTCGCCTGAAATCAAGAGCCGCGGATCGCTCCCTGCCTTGGCGCAGAGGAGGTCACGGTGCCAGAGCCAAAGCGCCTCAATGAGGGCCGCGACCTGGGACCGGTCACGCCCCAGCGTCTCCACCGAGTTGAAGAGCGCCTCGACCCCTTCGGCGCTCACCTTGGAGAGAAGGGCAACCGCGCTGTCCCGCCGCTCCCTCCAGGCCGAAGGCTCCTGAGCCAGCGCCACCCCCACGCGCCCCTGGCAGGCTCGGGCCAGAAAGCGGGCGGTAGCCTCGTCCGCCCCGTGTTCACGGAGGATCGCTAGGGCGTCGGCCTCTCCCAGCGGCGCAAAACGCACGAGCTGGCAGCGCGAGAGCACCGTCGCGGGGAGCGCCTTGGCTTGGGAGAGAATCAGGATGAGCACCGTCCGGTCCGGAGGCTCCTCCAGCGTTTTCAAGAGCGCATTCGCGGTCACCAGCGGCATTCGTTCGGCCTCGTCAACGATAAAAATCTTTCGCGGGCCTTCATACGGCTTGAGGGCGGCCAGCCGCTCCAGCTCACGGATCTGCTCGATCTTGATGGTCTGCCCATCCGGGAGAATCAAGCGGCAGTCGGGGTGAGTGCCAGCTTCCACGCGCCGGCAGGCCGAACAGCTCCCACACCCCCAAAGTCTCCGCTCTCCGCTGGCTGGAGCGGAACAGAGCAGCGCCTGGGCGAAGGCAACCGCCGTCAGCTTTTTCCCGATTCCCGTGGGGCCCACGAAGGCATAGGAGTGAGCCACCCGATCCAAGGCGCTGGCGCGCTCGAGGAGTGCAAGCGGAGCCGCGTGCCCTCGAATGGATCTAGCCGTCACGCCGGCACCCCCCGACGCTTGAACAGATCTTCCACCGCAGCCCGGACCTCGGCCTGGAGCACCTCCACCGGCTGATCGGCTCGAAGCACCACCACCCGCGCCTTTTCCTCACTGGCGATCTCCAGATAGCCCTGGCGCACGCGCTGGTGGAAGGCAAGATCCATCCGCTCGAACGCATCGAGCTGCCGCCCCGCGAGACGCTGCATCCCGGCCTCGGCTGGCAGGTCAAAGAGAAGGGTGAGATCGGGCTGGATCCCGCCGGTGGCCAGCGTGTTCAGCTCCCGGATTGTGTGGCGGTCCACCCCCCGGCCGGACCCCTGGTAGGCCAGCGTCGCGTCGGCGTAGCGGTCTGACAGAACAATCTCGCCACGCTCCAGCGCCGGCCGGACCACTTCGGCCACATGTTGCTGGCGCGCAGCCAGGAAGAGGAAGACCTCGGCAAGTGGGGCAGGCGCTGTTTTCTCCGTCTCGAAGAGAGCGCGCACAGCTTCACCGAGAGCGGTGCCATCGGGCTCGCTTGTCTCGCGGACCCAGTATCCCCGCACTTTGAGCCACTCAGTGAGGAACCGACACTGGGTCGTCTTTCCCGACCCCTCGATCCCCTCAATAGTGATCAGCACTCCGCGCATACGCAATAAGCCATTATACCCCGCGCGTCCGCCTCCTCACGCGATCCCGTGGAGCGGGAAAATTGTCCGCCGGATCGCCTCCACCTGGCTCCGGCAGTACCCCTGGGCCTGGCGTCGGGTGTCGGCGGGAATCTCGGCTGGAGGATCCCAGAGGGAGCCGTCGCGGAAGCCGAACCGGGCCAGCTCCGGACGAACCCGAGCCGGTAGCTCAGCGGGAAGCTCGATGCCGTTCATCGCTGCCCACGCTGCCGTCCACGCCCGTGCGACGTTGGGAAGGTCGTACCCTCCGCCCCCCAGAGCGACCAGCCGGGGCGCCAGCTCTACGATTCGTTTGACCGTGAGCGCGAACCCCTGGACGGAGAGGGCCAGATGGGTCAACGGGTCTGTCCGGTGCGAGTCGATCCCGAGCTGGGCCACGACCACATCGGGCTTGAAGGCGCGGATCAGCGGCGGCACGATGGCCTCGAAGCCCTCGGCATACACCTCGTCGTCCGTGAACGGATCGAGGGGGAGATTCACCGAGTAGCCGCGGCCCGGCCCCTCGCCCAGCTCCTCCACGAACCCGGTTCCCGGAAAGAGGCAGTCGCCCCGCTCGTGGGTCGAAATCGTGAGGACACCGGAATCGCGATAAAAGGCGAACTGAACGCCATCGCCGTGGTGGGCGTCGATGTCCACGTACGCGACGCGCCAGCCGCGCTCCCGGAGCGAGAGGATCGCCAGGACCGGATCGTCGATGTAACAGAAGCCCGAGGCTCGGGCTGGCATCGCGTGATGCAGGCCACCCGCGAAGTGAAACGCGCGCCCCACCTCGCCATCGGCCACGAGCTTCGCCGCCAGCAGGGATCCCCCGGCGACGAGACACGAAACCTCCCACACCCCGGGGAAGATGGGGTTGTCGCCGTAGCCAAGGCCGAAACGCGCGGCCCCGGGAACCTTGAGGCCAGCGCTGACGGCCTTGAGCACGTCCAGATACTCCCGGGTGTGGAAGCGCGCCAGAGCCTCCTCATCAGCCGGGTCAGGAGCCAGAACCCTCGCGTGCGGCAGGGTGGTGAGACCGGAGGCCTCCATGAGCCGCCAGGTGAGACCGAGCCGCTCCATCCGGAGCGGATGCTCCGGCCCATAGTCGAAGCGACCGTACTGGTCGGAGTGAATGAGGGCCGTCTTCATGCTCGTGAATCCGACCGCTACAGGCGGCCGGGCGACCCGCGCCGGGCGCTCCCCGCGCGTCGCGCCGCGGTCGAGCGGACCCAGAGGCCGGACTTCCCCCCGGATTTCTCCAGCAGGCAGAGGTCGGTCAGGACCACGCCCTTGTCCACGGCCTTCACCATGTCGTAGACGGTGAGCCCAGCCACGGCCGCGGCGATGAGCGCCTCCATCTCCACGCCGGTCTTGTCCACGGTGCGCACGCGCGTCTCGATCGTGAGGGTGGAGCGCCGCGCGTTCAGGGCAAAGGTCACATCCACCCCGGTAAGCTTGAGGGGATGGCAGAGGGGGATGAGGTCGGAGGTTTTTTTGGCCGCCAGGATCCCGGCCGTTCTGGCCACGCCGAGGACATCGCCCTTCGCCACCTGCCCCGCCTTGATCGCGGCAAGCGTGGCGGGCTTCATACGAAGGGTAACCCGGGCCACGGCTTCGCGGGCGGTCTCGGCCTTCGCCGTAATATCCACCATGCGAGCCTCCCCCTCCGGGGTGAGATGGGAGAGCCCCCGGAAGGGAGACGCCCCCTTCAGCGGCGGCATGGACGATGACCGGGCTGGGCTCAGGCCGTGGCCTGGGGGGAAGAAATCTGACGGGCCTGGCGGATGAGCGCCTCCATCCGATCTTTGGCCATCAACTTGAGCTTCTTCACCTCGTTCATCCGCCACTGCTGATCCGCCGAGAGGAACGGGCGAGCCTGGAGCTCCGCCAGCTCGTGCTCGTAGCCCTGGTGCTCTTCCCGGAGCTTCCGGAACTCTTCGTTCTCGGCGGTAAGTCGCTCGATCAAGGCCTCACGATCTGACATTCACGCCTCCTTGGAATGACGGGCCCATAAAACAACACGGGCCAGCGACCTTCCGGGCGCTGGCCTTCTTTGCACTGCCTTGAGTTCGCAACACTCCGGCCTCCCCTTTCAGTTCGGCCTCGCTCAACGTGAAATGTTTATAGCAGAGGCGTCGGGTTTCTGTCAAGCACAGGGAGGGCGGGATCACCGGCCGTGACGGATGACGTGAGGGGCGGTGGCCTTGAAGACGGCCAGGACGGCCACCCCCTCGTGGAGCCCGAGCTCTTCCACCGATCGATGGGTCACCAGGGCGACGAGGGAGAAGCCGCAGTCGACCACCGCTCTGATGTACGGCCCGGCAGAGACGAGTCGTGTGACGACGCCTGCCACGTGGTTCCGCGCACTGGAAGGAAGGTAAGCGTCGGGGGGCATCAGCGTCACGTCCTCAGGCCGAAGGCAGAGCCTGATCCGGTCGCCCGGAGCGACCTCGGCGGCCACCTCGATCTTCTGGCCCCCGGCATCAAGCACTGCCAGGCCAGCCTGGGTCGAAAGCACCCGGCAGTCCACGATCGTCTCCACGCCGACAAAGCGGGCGATCTCCTCGGAAACCGGGGCCCGGAAGAGGCGCGACGCCTCATCGACCTGAAGAATCGCCCCCCGCATCATGACCGCGACCCGATCCCCCAGGGCCAGCGCCTCTCCCCGGTCGTGAGTGACAAGGACGGTGGTGATCCGGTCCTCACGGAGGATCCCCGCCAGCTCTTCGATCAACGCCTCCCGCGTCGGCTGATCCAGCGCCGAGAACGGCTCGTCCAACAGGAGAAGGTCGGGCTTCAGCACGAGCGCCCGCGCCAGCGCGGTGCGCTGGGCCTCGCCGCCTGAGAGCGTCCGCGCCTGACGCTGGGCCAGGCCAGCGATCCCGAAGCGCTCCAGCCACGCCTGAACCCGAGGCGCGATCTCGGACGGCGCCACATGGCGGAAGCGGAGGCCCAGTGTCACGTTCTCGAAGACAGTGTCATCAACCAGAAGCGGATCCTGAAAGACCATCGCCATCTCCCGCCGCGCCGCGAGAAGGCGATCCTTCCGGACCACCTCGCCCTTGAATCGCACCTCCCCGGCCGTGGGGTTCTCGAGGAGCCCGATCACTCTCAGGAGGGTCGATTTCCCAGATCCGTTGGGGCCGATCACCGCCAGAATCTCTCCCGCGTGAACCTCGAGCTGAGGAACCTGGAGAACCACTGTGTCGCCGTAGGCGACCCGAACCCCGAAGAGCTGAACCACCGGGCTCATTTACTCTCGG
>CAYFIG010000075.1:0-1589 GCA_964342905.1 uncultured bacterium | reverse complement strand
GAGACGCCCGAGACTGATACATCGCCACGTGTCGTCTTATGCGGAGGGCAGCACCTGGATGGACCCGCGGTGGATGGAGATCTGCCAGCGCCGATCGCTCGCAATGTCCAAAATCTCGTAGACGAGTTTCGGAACCTCGATCTCCAGATCGTAGGCCCCCTGGCCCGGTTCGCCCGGAGCATCCAAACGGAAAAAGAGGGCCCAGGTCGTCCCCTGGTCTACCTCCGCCACCACCTCACCCGCCATCAGGTTCATATGGTGACCAGGATCTGGTCCGGGGCGGTCCTTTCGGATGAGGCGGACGTACTCCGGGCGAATAAAAAAGGGCAGCGAAGTTCCGGGCGGCGGCAGGAACAATCGCGACGGGGAGTTCACAGCCTCCAACGCCTGCCCACGCCACCGGATCTGGATGATCTCGGGCGTGGCTTTGAGGACGACGCCTCGGAGGAGGTTCCTCACCCCGATCAGCCGGGCCACCCGCTCTGAGGTCGGCTGCCAGAGCAGCTCGGACTTCGGGGCGGCCTGGAGAACCTGTCCACTCTCGTACACCACTACCCGGTCGGCAAGCTGGTAAGCCTCGGCCAGGTCATGGGTCACCAGCACCGTGGCCTTCCCCCACTCCCGGATGATCCGCCCCAGCTCCTCGCGGAGCTGCCGGCGGAGCGGGGCGTCGAGCGCCGAGAGCGGTTCGTCCAGGAGGAGGAGGTCAGGATCCACAGCGAGGGCCCTGCCGAGGGCGACGCGTTGCTGCTGGCCGCCTGAGAGCTCTCGCGGGGAGCGGTGCTCGAGGCCGGTCAGGCCGAGGCGCTCCAGCACCATCCGCGTCCGCGAAGCGCGTTCCTCACGGGGGCGATCCTTGAGGCCGAACGCGACGTTCTCCTCCACGGTCAGGTGGGGAAAGAGGGCGTAGCCCTGAAAGACGTAGCCGAGCCGGCGAGACTGGGGAGGGAGATTCACCCCCCTCGCGCTGTCAAAAAATACCCGGCCGTGCAGGACGACGCGTCCCCGATCCGGCCGCACCAGGCCGGAGAGGCAGTGAAGCGTGAGGGTCTTCCCCGCGCCAGAGGGACCGAAGAGGGCCACCACCGGCTCGTCGGCCTCCCAGCTCACGTCGAGCGTGAAGCCTGGGAAGTGCTTTGTGATGGAGAGGGAGACCATTGGGGCGTCCCTAATATCGTAGCCGGGCGAGGCGGCTCAGGCCGAACAGCAATACTCCTACCACGCCGATCGCGATCAGGGCCAGGGCGTTGGCCTCCGCCATCTCGTTGGCCTGGACGCGGTCGTAAATCGCCAGGGGGAGGGTTTGGGTCTTTCCGGGGATGCTCCCCGCCACCATGAGGGTGATGCCGAACTCCCCCATGGCGCGGCAGAACGCCAGCACGCTCCCCGCCAGGACTGATCGCCAGGCCAGCGGAAGCGTCACGGTCCAGAAGATGCTCCACTCCGAGCTGCCGAGGGTGCGCGCGGCTTCTTCCAGGCGACGATCCACACTCTCAAACCCGGCCTGGGCCGATTTAATGAGGAGCGCGATAGAACCAACGCACGCGGCCAGCACAGCGGCACGCCAGGTGAACGCCAGCTCGATCCCG
>CAYFIG010000074.1:4968-8382 GCA_964342905.1 uncultured bacterium | reverse complement strand
AGGTCTGCGCATCGTAGATCTCTCGGAGCAGCTTATTTTTCTCCCGGATGTTGGCGTCGAGCTTCGCCCGGAAGAGCGGTTCGTCCAGGAGGTCGGCCATCCGAATTCCAACGCGCGCGGCCTTGTCCACATACGCGGGCCCGACCCCGCGCCCGGTGGTCCCGATCCGGCGCTTGCCCAGCTTGGCCTCCGAGGCCAGGTCCAGCGCGCGGTGGTACGGCATGATCAGGTGGGCGTTCTTGGAGATGAAGAGGTTGCCGTCAAGGACCACGCCGCGCCTGACCAGCGCCTCCATCTCCTCGATGAGGGACGCCGGGTCCACCACCACGCCCGAACCGATCACGCAGCGGCGCCCGGGATGGAGGATCGCGGAGGGAATCGAGTGGAACACATACTTCTCCTTGCCCACCACCACCGTGTGGCCGGCGTTGTTGCCGCCTTGGTAGCGAACGACCACATCCACGTGGGGCGCGACGATGTCCACCACCTTCCCTTTCCCCTCGTCGCCCCACTGGGTCCCCACCACCACGATGTTAGGCATCGGCGCCTCCGCCAAAGATCGGGAAGTGCGCCGCGGGCCGCTCGAGGATGGCGCTCGCGAGGAGCACCTGCTCCTGGCCCGTGGCCAGCTCTCGCACCAACACCTCTTCCGCCCGGGTCTTCGGGCTCCCCACCACCAGCACCCACCGGGCTCGCTGCCGGGCGGCGTAGGCCAGGGATTCCTCGAACCCGCGGGTGATGATGTCGCGCGCCACTGAGGCCCCAAGGTCGCGGAGCCGCCGAGAGAGAGCCAGCGCCGCGGTCTTCTCTTGGGTGAAGTCGATAATGAAGAAGTCCGGGCCGGGGAGCGGCACCGCCACGGCCTGGACCTCCAGTGCCAGCAGGAGCCGTCCCACGTCAAAGGCGAAGCCCGTCGCCGGACAGTCATACCCAAAGCGGGCCAGCATCGAGTCGTACCGGCCACCGCCACAGATGTCAGCGCCGAGGCCCGCCACATACCCTTCGAAGTGGACGCCGGAGTAGTAATCGAAGCCGCGAACTTCCCCCAGATCCAGGATGACGGAGTCGGCCAGCCCGTACACCCGGAGCAACCGGTGGACCTCGGCGAGGTTGGCCAGGGCGCGCTCTGAGCGTGCATTCTTGACCAGCGCGCCGGCACGCTCCAGCACTTCCTCCCGACCGAAGAGGCCCGGGAGCGCCAGGAGCAGCTCGGCGGTGGCGGCCGGTGGAGCGAGCTCGGCGATGAGCTGCTCCAGCGCCGAGGCGTCTTTGCGGGAGAGGGCTTCCTGGAGCTGGCGGGCCTGCGCGCGATCGATCCTGAGCTCGTCGAGAACGCCCCTGAAGAAGTCGGCCTGGCCCACGTTGACCTGGAACTGGCCAAGGCCCAGGGCCCGGAGCCCCTCAACAGCCATGGCGATCATCTCGGCGTCGGCCTCAGGCTTCTCGAGCCCTACCAGCTCCACGCCAGCCTGGTAGAACTCGCGGTAGCGGCCTACCTGGGGGTCATCGTAGCGGAAGACATTCCCCAGATACGCGAGTCGGAGAGGCATGGGCTCGTCCCGGAGGCGCGTGGCCACGATGCGAGCGATCTGGGGCGTGATGTCGGCGCGGAGCGCCAGCATCCGACCTGTCTCCCGGTCCACGAACTTGAACATCCGCTCCTGGAGGTCCACGTCGGTGCCGAGGGAGAGGACGTCGGAGTACTCGTAGGTGGGCGTGACGACCTCCCGGAAGCCCCACTGACTGAAGACCCCGAGGAGGCGCTCCTCCACGAACCGCTTCTTCGCCGCCTCGTCGGGCAGGTAGATCTTCGCCCCCTTGGGGAGCTGGCTCTGGAGCGCCCGGCGATCCACGCTACAGCCCTCCCGCTAGTCCATCCAGGTGAGACTGGACGTTCATCCGGTGCACGGTCGCCGAGCCGTCACGGTACTCCAGCTCTGAGATCGCCGCGGCGTCCACATAGATCGACCAGAGTCGCTCCGGCAGGAGCCCGAAGGCTTCAAGAATAAGCAGGCGGATCGTCACGCCGTGGGATACGAGACAGACAGTATCTGTCGCATGGGCGCTCCGGAGCTGACCGAGCCCCTCCAGGATGCGTTCGCGCACCGCGGCGAGGCTCTCCCCATTTGGCATGGTCACGGTGTGCGGACGCTCCCGCCAGGCGGCGTAGAGCTCAGGGAACTGGGCCTGGACCTCGGCGATCGTGAGCCCCTCCCAGAGGCCAAGGCAGATCTCCCTGAAGGCAGGGGCAGTCAGGACGGGAAGCCCGTGACAGGCAGCGATGGCTCTGGCTGTCTCCTGAGCTCTGGCGAGCGGGCTAGCGTACACGGCGGCGAGCTGACGGTCAGCCAGAGCCTTGGCCGCGGCCCCGGCCTGGGCCCGGCCCTCGTCGGACAGACTGGTATCCACGCACCCCTGGTAACGCTGCTCCAGGTTCCACCGGGTGCTCCCGTGTCTCAACACGATGACCCGAAGACCCATAGCCGCACCGCTCAGTCCAACGCCCAACCTTAGGAATTTTAAAGAAGAAAGCAGGAAAATACCAGAACTCCGAAAGGGCTAGTCGGCACGCCTACCGTATCGCTTTGGGGGCATTGTCCAGCAAGTCCCAGGACTCTCTCCAATGACCTTACCAGATCCATCCCCTCGCCGAGATCCCCCTCGCCGAGATCATATAAGGGCTTTAATAGCGCCTATGCTCAACACATGATCGTACGCACTTGAACAGCTAGCTGCGAATTTCTCAAATCGCTTCTCCATCGGATCCAAGGATTCCCTGGATTGGCCTAGCGCAAGATACATTAGATTGAGTGACCCAGGCACCAGATCCAGATATCCTCCGTTTCTATAAGTAATTACTCTCGTTGCAAAATGGTTCAAGGGAGGAAGAGGGTCATCTGGCGATGGTATTGCAAGGACAAAAGGACTAATCTTCGCCTTCGGTGGAGAAAGCACGGAAAAGATGGTTTTATTCTCATCCTCTAACTTATAGTACCTTTGGGGCTCTAGGAGATGCTGGCTGGCGTTGAACTGAGCATCGTAGTCAATCACAAGGACACGGCTGGGCTTGCTGGCGAAAACGCCGGCTACGTGGATACACATAGTTGTCTTGCCTACTCCGCCTTTCATATTCATGAACGTGATTATCATTTCGCACTCCGACACGCCAGCCAGCCATAGGCACGGTACAACCAGATAGAAGATATCCGAGTATACGCTTTTCGGTACCACATATCTCTGTCTGCTAGGCGACGGCCCGGGCCAGCGCCTCGGCGTAGGCGTCGATCTCCTCCCGGGTGCGCTTCTCCGTCACCGCCACCAGGAGGCAGTCCTGAGCATAGATGGGATGAAGCGGCCGGCTGTCCAGCAAGTCCCAGGACTCTCTCCAATGACCTTACCAGATCCATCCCCTCG
>CAYFIG010000074.1:4487-4958 GCA_964342905.1 uncultured bacterium | reverse complement strand
AAGTGTGGCTACAATAGAAGGCACAAAGGGAGGTCCTTACATGAAGTTCGTCGGCGTTCGCGAGCTACGGAACAACACCGGTAAAGTGTTAAGCGCTGTCCAGAAGGGCGATAAGGTCATCCTGACGAAACGCGGGAAACTGTTCGCGGCGGTGGCCCGCCTGCGCGAGAACGAGATCGAGCGCTTGATCCTGGAGGGTCAGGGATGGCTCAAGCTCTCTGAATCCGCCTTCGACTTCTGGGACAATGAAGACGACAAGGTCTGGGATAAGGTTTAGGCGGGGCGATCTCGTTCTGCTTCCGTTTCCCTTTACCGACCTATCCGCGGTCAAGCGCCGACCTGTTGGACCCGCAAGGCCGCTGAGTGGCTGAGCGCGCGGACGCTGCCCTCCCCGAGCGGGACCGGCCGTGAAGGGCCTTTACCGCGCCGCGAGGGAGGGTTACCGTGTCCGCACTCGCCGAGAGGCCGGGT
>CAYFIG010000074.1:3568-4477 GCA_964342905.1 uncultured bacterium | reverse complement strand
TTCGTCAGCGCCGGAACTCGGTCGTGAGCCGGCTGGGAGCACGCGTTCGTCACCGCATTCCTGACGAGCTGGGGCGCAGCCATCGAGCGGCGCAAGGGCGGGAAGCGAGGATAAGGGTTACCGTGTCCGCACTCGCCGAGAGGCCGGGTAAAGTGTCAGACCGGGAACCTGCTCAAAGTGCGGGTCGAGCGTGAATACTTCGCAGTGGTGTTCGAGGGCGAGGGTGGCGATAACGAGGTCCGAGAGGGGAAGCGTGATGCCTTTCCGCCTGAGCGAAGCCGACAGCTCTCCGGCGCTCTTCCAGGTCGAGAACTTGGTCTCCAAAAAGCGAAGGCCGCCGAGCTTCGAGAGGATCGTGTCCGCCTCTTTCGAGGATCGACACCCCTGGAGCAGCTCGGTCAAGACCACGCCCACGAGGACCGCCCGCGCGGCGCGGATGAGACCCCGCAACGCCGTCCGGGCCGGCTCATGGCCACCTTTGAAGTATTCGATCCAGACCGATGTGTCAGCGATGACCACGCCAGCGCCGCGCGCGTTCCGCCTGGGCCTTCAACTCCCGCTCTTCTAGCTCGCGCCAGTCCACGTCAAGGGGAACCTTGCCCTCCAGCGCCAGCAGCCCCTCGATCTTCTTTCGCCGGATAAACTCCGAGATGGCCAAGTGGATGGCCTCGGTCTTCGTTTTGGCCTCCGTGATTTTCATCAGCTCCTGGACCAAGCCGTCATCGAGGCTCAACGTGGTGCGCATTCTATACGCCTCCTTTTTATGCCTAGATTATATGCCTGACGGGGATGCTGTCAAGGCGTATGGCGAGGACGTTCGATCGACGCGAGAAGGGGTGAGCGAAAAACCCCTCAGAGCTTGACGAGCTTGGCGAAGACGATGTCCGGCATGGCCCGGATCTCGGCCAG
>CAYFIG010000074.1:0-3558 GCA_964342905.1 uncultured bacterium | reverse complement strand
TTATATGCCTGACGGGGATGCGGTCAAGGCTTATGGCGAGGACCGACGCGCGAAGGGGTGGGCGAGGAACCCGTCAGAGCTTGACGAGCTTGGCGAAGACGATGTCGGGCATGGCCCGGATCTCGGCCAGCACCGGCTCGGAGATCGGGTCATCCAGGTTCAGGATGGACACGGCCCGGCCGCCCCGACGCTCGCGCCCGAGCTGCATGCCGGCGATGTTGATCGCGTGGCGGCCGCAGAGGGTGCCGATCCGGCCAATGACGCCGGGCACGTCCAGGTTGGAGAAGACCAACATCCACCCTGAGGGCAGGGCTTCCAGGGGGAAGCCATCGATGCGGACAATCCGGGGCTCGCGCTTGTGGAACAAGGTCCCCGCCGTGCGCCAGGTCCCCTTGTCAGTGGTGAGCTCAGCCGCGATCAGGCTCGCGTACACCTCGCTCTCCGCGACAGAGGTCTCTACCACCCGAATCCCCCGGGCCTTGGCGAGATGGGGCGCGTTCACGTCGGTGACGTTCTCCTCCAGAATGGCGGTCAGGAGACCCTTGAGGAAGGTCACCGTGAGGATGTCGGTGTTGAGGCCTGTCACCTCACCCGCATACTCGATGCGGACCTCCCGCATCCGGCCCTCAGCGAGCTGGGCGAGGAGGCTCCCCAGTTTCTCGGTGAGCGTGAGGTACGGGGCGACCTCCTTGTAGGTCTCGGCGTCCACCGAAGGGGCATTCACCGCGTTCCGCGGGATCCCCCGCACGAGCACGTCGGCGATCTGCTGGGCGATGGCCAGGGCGACCTGGGTTTGGGCCTCCTCGGTGGAGGCGGCCAGGTGGGGAGTGATGATCACCTGCTCGAGGCCGAGGAGCGGGTGATCGGACGGCAGCGGCTCCTGCTCGAAGACATCCAGCGCTGCCCCCGCCACCTTGCCGCTCCGGATGGCCTCCACCAGGGCAGCCTCGTTGATGAGGCCGCCCCGGGCGCAGTTGATCAGGCGGACGCTGTCCTTCATCTTGGCGAACTCGTTCGTGCCCAGGAAGTTCCGCGTCTCCTTGGTGAGGGGGATATGAACCGAGATAAAGTCGGCTCGGGCGTACAGTTCCTCCAGCTCCACCAGCTCGACCCCAATCTTCTGGGCGGCCTCGTCGGTCAGGTACGGGTCGTAGGCGATCACCTGCATCCTGAGCCCGAGGGCGCGCCGCCCCACCTCGGAGCCGATCCGCCCGAGACCGATAATGCCGAGGACCTTTCCGTAAAGCTCGACCCCAGCGAAGCGCGACTTCTCCCAGTGGCCCCCTTTGAGCGCGCCGTGAGCTTGGGGAAGCTTGCGCGCCAGGGCGAGGAGGAAGCCCACGGTGTGCTCGGCCACCGCGATGGTGTTGGCCCCTGGGGTGTTCATCACGATGACACCCCGCTGGCTGGCCGCCTCCACGTCGATGTTGTCAACGCCAGCCCCGGCCCGGCCCACCACGACGAGCTCTCTGCCGGCTGCCAAGACGCTGGCGGTCACTTTCGTCGCACTCCGCACGATCAACCCCTGGCAGTCCCCGATCCTGCGGCAGAGCTCCGCCTCGGGAAGCGTCGGCGTCACTTCAACCAGAAGGCCCTCCTTGCGGAGCGCCTCCACCCCGGCTTCCTCGAGCCCGTCGGTCACCAACACCTTCTTCATACTTTCTCTGCCAGCACTTTTTGAGCCGCGCCAATGGAGGCCCCGAGGTCCACGGGGTGCCCAAGCTCGGTCAGCACCTGCTCGAGCGCCGAGAGGGCCACGATCACGTCGAACTCCCCCACATACCCCATGTGGCCGAGACGGAAGATCTTCCCCTTCATCTCCCCCTGGCCGCCGGCGATGGTGATGTTGTGGGACTTGGCGAAGCCCTCCACCACGGCTTCGCCGTTGATCCCTCGCGGCGCGACGACGGCCGTGATCGCCGGGCTTGGCGTGGCTTTGGCGAACAGATCGAGCCCCAGCGCCTCCACCCCGGCCCGCGTGGCCCGGGCCAGGCGGTCGTGGCGCCTGAAGACGTTTGGGAGCCCCTCGGCCTCCAGCATGGCGAGGGCCTGGCGGAGCCCGATGACAATCGAGACCGCAGGCGTGAAATTCGCCTGGTTCTTCTGCTGGGCCCGCAGCTCGGCGGCCAGGTTGAAGTAGTACTTGGGGAGCGTCGAGGTCTTGGCGAGCTGCCAGGCCTTGTCCGAGAGTGTGCAGAACGCAAGTCCCGGCGGGAGCATCAGCCCCTTCTGGGAGCCGGCGACCACCACGTCCACGCCCCAGGGATCCGTGGGGAGGTCAGCCACCCCCAGGCTCGACACCGCGTCCACGACGAGAATCGCGGGGCTCGACCGGGTGACCTCGGCGTACCCCTTCACGTCGTGAAGCACACCGGTGGAGGTTTCGCTGTGCTGGCAGAGGACCGCTTTGACTCCGGAGACCTTCTTGAGCGTCTCAGCGAGACGCTCGGGAGGGACGGTATGGCCGAACGGAGCGTCCAGAGGGATCACCTCCACGCCATACGCCTGGCAGATCTCTGCCCAGCGCTCGGCGAACTTCCCCGCCCGGAACACGATCACCTTGTCGCCGGAAGACAAGGTATTGACCACGGCCGCCTCCATGGCGCCGGTTCCGGAGGCCGCGAAGAGGACGGTCTCCTGCTTGGTCTGGATCAGCTTCTTGAGGCCGGCACGGACCTCCGCGAAAAGCGCCTCGTAGGCAGGAGTCCGGTGGTGGATGATGGGCTGGGCCATAGCCAGGAGCACTTCATGGGGGACCGGCGTGGGCCCCGGCGCCATGAGGTAGTACTTCTTCATCGCGGTCTCCTTTCTCTCTGACTTCGTGAACAATATCACGCGCAGTCAGCCGCTTGCAATGACATGCTTGGACAAACGCCCGACGGGAGCTCCTCCCGCCGTGCGAGCCCTGGCCCGAAGCCCCACCGTCCCGATTTGCTTCGAGGGTCTTCGTCAATGTAATCTCTAACGTATGAGTGCCCGAACCGGTCAGCCGGACAAAGCGGTCACCGGAACGCCGCACCGCCGGGAGACTGTTCTCTTGGTTGAAGACGACGAAGCGGTCCGGGAACTGGCTCGTGAGATCCTCGAGAAGAACGGCTACACCGTGCTGGAAGCGCGCCACGGAGTTGAGGCCCTGCTCATCTCCGATCGGCATAATGGCCCGATCCACCTGCTGCTGACCGACGTGATCATGCCCCAGCTCAATGGCCGCGACTTGGCCCAGCGCTTGACGAGCCTCCGTCCGGACGCCAAGGTGCTCTACATGTCGGGGTACACGACCAAGGACCTCATCAGCCACGGGATGTTAGATCCGGGCGTGGCCTTTCTTCAGAAGCCCTTCACGCCGGACGGTCTCGCGCTCAAGGTGCGCCAGATCCTGGACGCGCCCCGGCAGGGGTAGAGATCCCGCCTCACCGTTACGACCTGGTGATCTGGAGCGGCACACTGCTGCGCGGGGTCCCTTTGACCGAGCGGCCGAGCACCGTGACGAAGATCGCGTCCTTTCCCTCGGCGTGGGGAGAAAAGAAGCCAACCACCTCCCCGTCGTAGAAGGTGAGC
>CAYFIG010000073.1:0-8432 GCA_964342905.1 uncultured bacterium | reverse complement strand
GGGAGAGATGAGTCGGCCCTGCCGGAATGGGGCCGACAGGGCCGGACGTCAATCGGCGCCTACTTCCGCTTCTTGGCCTTCTTCTTGGCCACCCGTTTCACCTCCTCCCAGCCCCTTACGGGGTTGATCTTGCTCGGGATCGTAGAGAAGCCCCGGGAGCCTGTCAAGAGAAAAGTTCAAGATACGGGGGTCCCACCTCATCAAAGCCCCAAGATATAGGGGAAATGGTCAAGTTGACAGCGTCAACGTCTGGTGGTAGGGTTAGCCCAATTTGCCCAAGGCCACTAAACTTGTGGAGGCGTCAATGCGGCGTCAGGTCAGAAAATTTGTCTTCGTCGAGCCCAAGTCCACGCACCTCCATGTGTACAGCCGGGTCACGATTCCGCGGCTCGGCTCCGTGCTGCTTGCCACGATGATGCGGAACAAGGGCTATGACGTCAGGGTCTACATCGAGGACATCCACGCCATCGACATGGGCGAGGTGATGTCGGCGGATCTGGTCGCGATCTCCGCGATCACCTCCACGGCCCCCCAGTCTTACCGCCTGGCCGACAAGGTCCGCGAGGCCGGGATCATCACGGTGCTCGGCGGGACCCACGTCAGCTTCCTTTCGGACGAGGCGCTCCGGCACGCCCACTACGTGGTGCGCGGGGAGGGAGAGTTCGCCTTTCAGGAGCTCGTGGACGCCATCCAGACCGGGAGCGGGTTCGAGGAAATCCAGAACCTCTCGTACCTCACGGCGGACGGGCAGCCGGTCCACAACCCCGAGCGTCCGAAGATCCCCAATTTAGACGTCAACCCGATCCCCGACTACCACCTGATCGCCGGCTGGAAGCCGGGCGGGGTCGTCTCCATCGCTACCTCACGCGGCTGCCCCTTTTCCTGCACCTTCTGCTCGGTACCGGGGATGTACGGGCACGCCTTCCGCACCCACTCGATCGATCGGGTGCTCGATGAGCTCCGGCTCCACAGGGATACCGCCTATGTCTTTTTCGCCGATGATATCTTTACCGCCAACAAGAAGCGGGTGAAGGAGCTTCTCTCTCGGATGATCCAGAACGGGCTCACCCCGCAGTGGGGCGCCCAGGTCCGCACCGAGACCGTGGACGACCCGGAGCTGCTTCAGCTCATGCGGGACTCGAACTGCTTCAACGTCTATGTGGGGTTCGAGTCCATCAACCCGCGCACCCTGAAGCTCGTCCAGAAGAAGCAGGACCTGGCCAAGATCGAGCGGTCCATTACGCGCTTCCACGAACACAACGTCAAGATCCATGGGATGTTTGTCGTGGGCTCCGACGAGGACGACCTGGAGACGATCCATGCCACCACCGCCTTCGCCCGAAAGCACGACATCGACTCGATCCAGTTCATGATCCTCACCCCCATTCCCGGCTCTCCGGACTGGGACACGCTCTACGCCAAGGGCAGCAAGTACGTGATCAGCCAAAACTGGTCGTTCTACGACGGCCACCACGTCGTCCACCAGCCCCGGCGAATCTCCCCCTACGAGCTTCAGGTGGGCGCCATCAAGGCCATGCAGAAGTTCTACTCCTGGGGCGGCATTGCTCAGAAGCTCCTGAAGCGCGATCTCGAGTACGCCACCATCCGCTATTGGGGCAAGAAGATGATCCGGGAGTGGTGGAAGGACGAGGAGAACCGCGAGTATGTGGCCTGGTTGAAGGACCAGCTCTACTCGGAGTCCAAGCAGCTGGGGCACCGAGTGCTGAAGACGGCTGGCCTGCCAGAGATTTTCCTCCAGGACAAGGTCGGCCAGCTTCTGCGCCGGTTCCTTACCGAGCTGGACGTCAAGGTGGTGCCCCTCGCTGGGGCTGCGACCGACGCTCGCGACGCCATCGTCTCACGGGCCCGGCAGACGGTGGACTGCCTGATCACACCGGTTGTCAAGCGGGCGACGAAGGAGAAGGAGGAGTTCTACGCCAGCCTGACCGCCATGACTCAGGCGATCCAAGAGCAGTGGGAAAAGCTGCCGAAGGTCTCCTTCCCGCTGATCGACGACCAGGGACCCGTCTTTGAGCCCTTCGCCAAGATCGGGCTCCTGTTCACTTCAAACCTGGACAAGATCCGGCAGGCCTATAAGAATGCGGGCGTGGCTGAGGGCCTCTGGGAGGTCGCCTAGCACTCAGTCTCGCGGAGCCTTGCGCTCTTTGATGAGCGACGCCCTTCGCCTCTGGCGCCGGCGGACGAACTCCTCGTTCAGGGGAATCCCCTTTTTACACAGGGGGCAGGCCTCTGGGGGGTAAGTGGGGAAGTCACGGCTCACCAGGCTGAACACGGGCTTCCCCCCCACCTCGGCTTTCCTGGTCCGTCGCCAGAGCGCTCCGATCCCGACGACCTGCCCTCCGAACTGTCCCACGAGATCGATCAGCAGCTTCAGCGTGGTTCCGGTGCTTACCAGGTCTTCCACCAGGAGCACCTTGGTTCCCTGCCGGATCAGCCGGTGAAACTCGGGGGGAAGAGTCACCCTGCGCTTCCCGCCCACCAGTCGCTTAGTCCCGTAGATCAGGACCGGGCGGGACGGATGAGCCCGCGCCACGCAGTGGGAGAGAATCAGGGCCCCCGGCCCGGTGGAGAGCACCACGTCCACAGGCCACTGGGCGAAGTGCTTGGCGATGACCGCACCCAAGCCCTCAGTGAAGGATGGCTCGCTGGTCACCAGTGTCTTTTCGATGAACTCGCCGGTGTGCTGGCCTGAGGGGAGCAGGATGTGGTCGTTGCTCTGGTAGGCGCCCGTGCGCTTGAGGATCTCCAGGTGAATCTTCTCGCGCACCTCGGCATCCATCGCGGCGCTGTTCTTCTGGGGGGGTGGCGTCATTCCGAGCCTCCTACGATTCGTTGCGGGGGACGCCGAGCCGCGCCCGGTTTGAAGGGAAGGGTGGGGGAGCGTGGGCGGAGCCGCTGAACGACCAGGGGCTCAAAGCAGTGGGGGCAGACTTCCTGACCGCCCTTCTTGAGCAGTTCGAAAGGCTTCACATAGACATCGCAGAGGTCGCAGGCTGGGTTATTACAAAAGCGCGCAGTCTTTCCGGGCAAAGTCACGACAGGGCCTCCAACCCCTTGAATTTTCGTCTCATCTTGGCTTGGCCCGGGGCGACTGTCAACCCGAAAATGTCAACCTTGACCAGTCATAGGCCCAAGACTAGACTGGCCCTGCCATGAGGGTCCTTGCCATCGAGACCTCCACCTTGGCTGGTGGCGCCGCTCTCCTGGACGGTGACCAGCTTGTGGGCGAGTACATCCTCAACGTCAGGACGACTCACTCTGAGCGATTACTGTCAGCTGCGGACCGGCTGCTTCAAGATGCTGGCTGGACGCTTGGAGTGCTGGAGGGCCTTGCCGTGGCGGTGGGACCGGGCTCGTTCACGGGCCTCCGGATCGGGGTGAGCAGTGTCAAGGGGCTGGCCTTTTCTCTGAAGATTCCGGTGGCGGCGGTTTCCACGCTGGAAGCCCTGGCCTGGGCTCTTCCCTTTGCCCGGGATCCAGTCTGCCCCATGCTGGACGCGCGGAAAGGCGAGGTGTACGTAGCGCTCTTTCACTGGGATGGCGAGAGCCTGATCCGCGACTGGGAAGATCAGGCCCTTGATCCAGAGGAACTCTGCCGTCGCCTCTCAGGGCCCGTGACCTTCGTGGGCGACGGGATTGCGAAGTACGGGAGTCTTTTCAAGGAGCTGCTCGGTCCGCTGGCCACCTTCGCGCCACCTGCTCGGCGGCTTCCTTCGGCCGCGTGCGTGGGTCAGCTCGGCCATGCGCGCCTCCTCGCCGGGGAGGTGGTGGATCCTGTCGCGCTGGCTCCCCGTTATCTCAGGCCCTCAGAGGCTGAGCTGAAGCTGCGCCGTGCATTCTCTGTCAGTTGAACCGATGGCCCTCAGTGACCTGGACTCGGTGCTGAGCATCGAGCGGGCCTCCTTTCCCACGCCGTGGTCGCGCGCGGCGTTTGTCTACGAGCTGAAGCAGAATCGGGCGGCTCGCTGCTGGGTGGCGCGGATCGCCGGGGAGCTGGTTGGCTATCTCTGTCTCTGGGAGGTGGGGTCGGAGCTTCACATTACGAACCTGGCTGTCCACCCCGCTTGGCGGCGCCAGGGCGTGGCCCGGACCCTCCTGGGAGAGATCCTCGCGGATGCCCGTCAGCGCCGGCTCACCCTGGCCTTCCTGGAGGTGCGCCCCACCAACTGGGAGGCCCAGGCGCTCTACGAGCGCTTTGGCTTTCAGGTGATCGGGCAGCGGAAAGGCTACTACGCCGACACCGGAGAGGATGCGCTAATCATGCAGGCCGATCTCTCGAAAGTTCCGGCGGGGAACCAATCGGAGCCGAAGCAAGTTTTAAAAGATGCTGGAGACTCTGAGCGTGCTCATGGTAGATAACTAACCCTGGTATTGTCGTACGTAGGTAAACCCGCGTTCTTGACGGAGGCTAATATGAGGCGATGGATCGCGATCAGCGCTCTAGGCGCGCTCCTGCTGGCCATGCCGCTCCCGGTGCTCGCCCAGCAGATGACCTTCAACGTTCAAGACCGAAGCCCCGCTCGAGACCATCGTCGGCACGACTGCGGGGCCGACGGCTGTCACCGGAACGCTGATGGTCGATCCGGCCAAACTACAAGGGGTGACCGGCGCCATCAAGGTTGACCTTACGACCATCAAGACGGGGATTGACAAGCGCGACGCGGACATGCGGAGCAAGGATTACCTGGATACGGATAACGAGGCCAACCGGTACGTCGTGTTCGACATCAAGGGCGCCGAGATCGGCGGCCCCTTGGTTCCAGGCAAGGAGGTGCCTGCCAAGGTGAGGGGGACACTGACCGTCAAGGGGAAACCGGTCGACCTCTGGGCCGAGGCGCGCGTGACGTATGTGAAGCTCACGCCCGAGCAGCTTGAGACCCAGAAGCGGTTCGGCTTCACGAGCGACAACCTCGTGGTTAAGGCGAAGTTCAACACCTCGTTTACAAACCACGGCATGCAAGTGCCCCAACTCATGTTCCTGAAGGTCTCCAACGACATTCAGATGGAGACAGACTTAATCCTCGTTCGGCAATAGATCGGGAGGGGCCGGCGCTTGCCGGCCCCTTTCCGTCCCGCACGCCATTCGCTAGGTGCCTTCGTTCAACGCTTCGTTGAACGTGCCCATCCCCTCTGCTACTCTACGTGAGGTGAAGACGGCGGAGCTCGTCGAGCGAATGCTTGAGGGAGATCGGCTGGCTCTGGCCCGGCTGATCACTCAGGTGGAGAATCGCTCGCCGGCTGTTCCGGAGGTCATGCGACGCGTGCACTCCCGCACGGGTCGCGCCTATGTCGTCGGGATCACGGGGCCCCCGGGCTCGGGAAAGAGTACCATCGTTGACCGCCTCATCGCGCTCCTTCGGGCCGAAGGCTCCTCGGTCGGTATCATCGCCGTGGACCCGTCGAGCCCGTTTACCGGGGGCGCGGTCCTTGGTGATCGGATCCGCATGCAGTCCCACGCCCTAGACCCTGAGGTCTTCATCCGGAGCATGGCCACGCGCGGCAGTCAGGGTGGACTGGCGCGCGCCACCGGCGATGTCCTCAAGCTCCTCGATGCCTTCGGGAAGCAGTGGGTTTTGATTGAGACCGTGGGGGTCGGGCAGACCGAGCTAGATATCATGAAGCAAGCCGATACCACGGTAGTGGTGCTGGTTCCCGAATCCGGCGACGCGATCCAGACGATGAAGGCGGGGCTCATGGAGGTGGCTGACATCTTCGTCGTCAACAAGGCCGACCGCGACGGCGCGACCCCGCTGATGACCGAGCTCCGCTTCATGGCGCACCTGCACCGGGCAAGCCCCCAGACTCCCAAGGACATCGACTGGGAGATTCCGGTCCTGACGACTCAGGCGCAGCACGGGGTGGGCGTGGAGGAAGTCCTCCAGCAGATCCGCCGGCACCGTGAGGTCCTTGAGGCCTCGGGAGCCCTCGAAACAAGACGCCAGGTTCGCCGGCGCAGCGAGCTTCAGGCGCTCATAATCGAGGAGTTCAGAGAGCAGGTCGCCAAAAAACTAGAGGCGGATGGGTCCCTGGCCGCCACCCTGGAGCAGGTGGCCGATGGGCGCCTCGATCCTTACTCGGCCGTGGAGAAGATCCTGGCGTCCCTCGACAAGAGGATTTCCTGAATGTCGCCCTCGCATCAGTGGTACGGGCTGATCCCCGGCTGGCTCCCCTTCTACGCCCTCATCGTCATCGCCCTCGTGCTCTTCGCCCACCGGGTCGTGTACCTCTTCCGGCTCATGCTGACCGGCAAGCCGGCGGCCCGCTGGGACAATGTCCCCGCGCGCCTCCTGGCTGTCCTCCTGTTCGTGCTGGGCCAGGGGAGGCTTCTCAGCGGCGACTTCTGGCCCGGGCTCATGCACGCCACGATCTTCTGGGGTTTCATTATCCTCACCCTCGGGACTCTGGAGTTCTTCGGCAAAGGAATCAACGAGTCGCTTTTCCTTCCGTTCCTCTCAGACACGCCCGCTTACCTGGTGCTCCAGGATCTCTTCGACCTGGCGGTCATCGCGGCGGTCTCCTACGCGGCGTTCCGGCGCCTGGTGACGAGGCCCAAGCGGCTCACGCTCTCGACCGAGGGGCTGGTGATCCTGCTTCTGATCTTCGGCCTCATGGTCACTGATCTTCTGGCTGATGCGTCCCGGATTATCCTGGCGCCAGCGCCCACCGACCGCTGGTCGTTTGCCGGGAGCGCCCTCGCGGGCCTTGTCGCAGAGCTTCCTGGCGGCGCGGTGAATGCGCTCTTCCACCTCTCCTGGTGGAGCCACGCGTTGATCCTCCTGGGGTTCCTGGTCTGGCTTCCGTACTCCAAGCACCTCCACATCATGGCGGCCCCGTTCAACGTCTTCTTCGCTCCCCTGAACCCCAAGGGGGAGTTCCGCGGGATGGACCTCGAGGCCGCGGAAACGTTTGGAGTGGGCCAGATCACCGAGTTTACGTGGAAAGACCTCTTCGACCTCTATAACTGCACCGAGTGCGGCCGCTGTACCTCTGGGTGCCCGGCCAACGTGGCCGGCAAGCAGCTCGACCCCAAGCTCCTGATCCTGGACCTCCAGGAGCACCTCCTGGAGACGGGGCCGAAGCTCCTCGCAAGGGGTGGGAACGGTCATGCCGAGGAATCTCCCAAGGCCATGGTAGGCGAGGTGATTCCCGACAATGTCCTCTGGGCCTGCACCACCTGCCTCTGGTGCGTGGAGGCCTGCCCGGTCTTCATCGAGCATGTGCCGAAGATCATCGACATGCGCCGGCACCTGGTGCTCACCGAGTCACGCTTCCCCGAGGAGCTGAAGCCCACCTTCAGGAATCTCGAAAACAACGGGAACCCCTGGCAGATGTCGTGGCAGACGCGGGCTGACTGGGCGAAGGACCTCGGGGTGAAGCTGATGGCCGACGCGCAGGAGGCCGAGTACCTCTATTGGGTTGGGTGCTACGGCTCCTTCGACGAGCGAAACCGGAAGGTGGCGCGGGCCGTGGTCAAAATCCTCCAGGCCGCGCGTGTGGACTTCGCTATCCTCGGCACCGAAGAGAAGTGTACCGGCGAGCCCGCCCGCCGCGTGGGCCACGAGTACCTCTACCAGACCCTCGCTCAGGAGAACATCCAGACGCTCAAGCGCTACCGGTTCCAGACCATTGTCACCGCCTGCCCGCACTGCTTCAACACCATCAAGAACGAGTACCCCCGGTTCGATGGCCGGTTCAAGGTGGTGCACCATTCTGAGCTCTTCCACCAGCTGGTCAGCTCGGGGCGGCTCCGGGTTTCCCAGGATCTCGCCCAGCGCATCACGTACCATGACCCGTGCTACCTGGGCCGCTATAACGACATCTACGAGAGTCCCCGAGAGGTGCTCCGGTCGATCTCCCGGGGGGAGATGGTGGAGATGCACCTCCACAAGTCCAAGGGCTTCTGCTGCGGCGGCGGCGGGGGTCGAGTCTGGATGGAGGAGCACGAGGGTCGACGGGTTAACCAGGTCCGCGTGGAGCAGGCTATGGAGGTCAAGCCGGATATCCTGGCCTCGGCGTGCCCGTTCTGCCTCACCATGTTTGAGGACGGGGTGAAGGCCAAGGGCGTCGGGGACGTCATGAAGACACGCGACATCGCCGAGCTGGTCGCCGATACCCTCCGGTGAAAGAACTGCTGCTGCTCCTCCCGAACCTGGCCCGTCTCGTGCTCGGACTTGCGAGGGACCCGAACGTGCCCACGGCCACCAAAGTAGTGCTGGCCGCGGCCGCGGTGTACCTGGCGAGCCCGGTGGATCTCCTTCCGGACTTCATCCCATTTGTGGGCTACCTGGACGATGTGGTGCTGGTGGCTGTGGTCCTCGACGGGCTCCTGAACCACGTGGATCGGGCGCTGCTGCTCAGTCATTGGCCCGGGGATCCGGAAACGTTGGAGAAAACAGCCGCGGTCGCGCGTA
>CAYFIG010000072.1:0-8528 GCA_964342905.1 uncultured bacterium | reverse complement strand
TGAAACCGTGGCCGAAGCCTACCTGGAGCTGCCGGCAGCACGCGGGGTGGAGTACTTCTTCGGCAACGCGGGCACCGACTTCGCGCCCATCATCGAGGCCTTTGCCAAGCGACAGGCCCAGGGGCTGCCGTTCCCCCGTCCTGTCACGGTGCCCCACGAGACTGTGGCCGTCGCCATGGCGCACGGCTACGCCATGGTCACTGGTCGGCCACAGGTCGTGATGGTCCACGTGACCGTCGGGACGGCCAATGCGCTGTGCGGGATCATCAACGCGGCGCGCGCGCAGGTGCCGATGCTCTTCACCGCGGGACGGACGCCGCTCACGGAGGCCGGAGTCCCCGCGTCCCGCGACGTGTATATTCACTGGGCCCAGGAGGCCTTCGACCAGAGCGGCATGGTCCGCGAGTTCGTCAAGTGGGACTACGAGCTCCGCCTCGGCGCCCAGCTCGAGACCGTGGTAGACCGTGCGCTGGCCATCCTCCGGAGCGAGCCCCAGGGCCCGGTGTACCTGACGCTTCCCCGCGAGGTGCTAGCCGAGCGGCTCGAGCAGCTCGATTACTCCGACCCACCTCGCCTCTCCGCCCTCGGGCCCCGAGTCCCGTCCTCGGAAGCGATCGAGGAGGCAGCCAGGATCCTGGCAGCGGCCAAGAACCCGATCGCCATCGTCAAGGCCTCCGGCCGCGATCCCGAAGCTGTGCGCCCGCTGGTGGCGCTGGCCAAGGCCATAGGCATGCCCGTCTTCGACCAGTGGCACACCCACGTGAACTTTCCCCAGAACCATCCGCTCCATCTTGGCTATGACACCTCGCTCTACTTGGATGAGACCGACGTGATCGTGGTGCTGGAGTCCGATGTCCCGTGGTTCCCGAAGGTCAAGCCACCACGGCCGGACGCCACCATGATCCAGATCGCCTCTGACCCGCTCTTCGCGCGCTACCCGATACGCGGCTTTCCGGTGGACGTGGCGTTGGCGGGCACGCCGCGGCTCACGCTGGCTGCCCTTGCCGAGGCGGTGAGGAGAAAAGGGGTGGACGCCAAGGCAATGGAGACCCGCCGGGCCCGATGGGAGGCCGAGCATCGGAAGCTCCGCGAGGCGTGGGCGACGCGCGCCCGCGCGGTCCAGGCCGACCGGCCTGTGGAGATGGCCTGGCTCTCCCGCTGCATCGGTGATCTCCTGGATCCGCAGACCATCGTGATCAACGAGTACGACCTCGATCCCACCCAGACCTGTTTCACGATTCCGGGAACCTACTTCGCCTCCTCGCCTGCTGGCGGCCTCGGCTGGGGGCTCGGTGCTGCCCTGGGCGCTAAGCTCGCCGCGCCGGAAAAGACCGTGATCTGCTGCGTCGGCGACGGCTGCTACATCTTCGGAAGCCCGACGGCCGCCCACTTCGTCAGCCGCGCCCACAGCCTGCCGGTGCTCTTCGTCGTCTTCAACAACCGTGCCTGGAACGCGGTGAAGCGCGCGGTCCGCACCTTGGCGCCCGACGGCTGGGCCACGCGGACCGGCGCGATGCCGCTCTACGAGCTGGACCCGGCCCCCGACTACGAGCTGATCTGCCAGGCCTCGGGGGGCTACGGCGAGCGAGTTGAAGACCCGTCAGCCCTCCCGGAAGCGCTCGCCCGAGCGCTTCGCATTGTTCGCGAGGAGAAACGCCAGGCCCTCCTCAACGTGATCTGCAAGAAACCATGAAAATACACGACTCCCGCCTGAGAACGTTCTACCTGGCGCACGAGGAGGGCCTCATCGGGGCCGGCACGGTCCTGCTCTTTCTCGTGGGCTGGGAGACGGCGGCCAGGAGCGCGCTTGTCAACCCGCTCTTCATTTCGGCCCCGACGCTCATCGCCCGGGCCGGTTACCGGCTCGTCGCCGAGGGAGACTTCTGGCAACACCTTCGGGTGAGCGGAATGGAGTTCGTGGCCGGGTACCTCATGGCGGTCGGCGTGGCCATCCCCCTCGGCCTGGCGATCGGCTGGTACAAGCGGCTCTACTTCTGTCTCGGGCCCTTCGTTGATGCCCTGAACGCCGTGCCGCGCGTGGCACTCCTTCCCCTGATCGTGATCTGGTTCGGGATCGGGATCTGGTCGAAGATCGTGGTGGTCTTCCTTGGCGCCGTCATTCCCCTGCTCATTAACACGTTCTCCGGGGTCAAGATTACCGAGGCACGCTTGCTCAAGGTGGCCCATAGTTTCGGGGCGTCCGAGTTGAGGATCTTCCGAACCATCGTCCTCCCCGGCACGGTCCCCTTCATCTTCACGGGACTCAAATACGCCGCGGGTCGGGCCCTTCTCGGCGTGGTGGTGGGAGAGCTTTACGCCGCCACCGCCGGAATCGGGTATCTCATAAACGTGGCCGGATCGAGCTTTCAAACCGATACGGTCTTCGTCGGGATCCTGTGTATCACGGCTGTGGGTGTCGCGTCCGTCGAGCTCCTCAACCGCCTCGAGCGTCGCTTTGACGACTGGCGGCCGAAAATCGAGTCCGGCCCCTAGCGGGAGCCATGCCGCGCGCCCGGAGCTTCTATCTCGAGAACGAGCGAGCCATCCTGGGGACGAGCGCCGTCGTCCTCGTCCTCCTCGTGTGGGAAGGCCTGAGCCAGGGATGGTGGCTCTGGAGAATCGAGCCCGTCTTCCTCTCCCCCCCAACGGCCATCGCGCGGACCGGCGCTCGACTCTTCGCTACCGGAGAGATCTGGAACGACCTTCGTGTGAGCGGTCTTGAATTCTCCCTTGGGTTCGTCATGGCGGCTGTCGTCGGAATCGCGGTGGGGCTCGCCGCCGGGTGGTACCGCCATGCGTACTTCGCCCTGGGTCCGTTTTTCTCCGCCCTGAACGCCACGCCGCGCGTGGCGCTCCTTCCCCTGATCATCATGTGGGTGGGAATCGATATTTGGTCCAAGGTGCTGATCGTGTTCCTTGGCGCGGTCGTCCCCATCTATCTCAATGTCGTCGCCGGGGTACGAACGACGGACGCCCGGTTTCTCCGGGTCGCGCGGAGCTTCGGGTCGTCTGAGCTGCAGCTCTTTTGGACTATCATCCTCCCGAGCGCTGTGCCCTTCCTCCTCACCGGTCTCCGGCTCGGCATCGGGCGCGCCATGGTGGGGATTGTCGTGGGCGAGCTCTACGCGGCCACGGCCGGTGTCGGGTTCATGATCACGGTGGCCGGGGCCACGTTTCAGACGGACAAAGTCTTCGTCGGCGTCGTATTGATCGCGCTGGCTGGGCTTCTCATGGTCGAAGGGCTGATCCGTCTCGAGCGGCGGTTCGATACATGGCGGGTGAAGGTCGGAGCCGCGGCGTAAACGCGCCAATGGCCGTCAAACTCGAAGCCCAAGGGATCCGCGTCGAGTACTACCAGCCCCGAACCGAGACTCGGCTCATGGCGCTGGACGACGTCAACTTCCATGTCATGGATGGGGAGTTCGTCTCCATCGTGGGCCCGTCCGGGTGCGGCAAGACGACCTTCCTCAGCGTGGTGGACGGGCTGACTCCGGCGACCGGCGGGCGGATTCTCATCGACGGCAACGTCGTCACACGCCCCGGCTCGGACCGCGCGGTTGTCTTCCAGGACGCGTCCCTGCTCCCCTGGCGCACAGTGCTGGGAAACGTGCTCTATGGTCTCGAGTGCCAGGGGATCAACTCCCACCAGGCGCGTGAGCGCGCCCAACACTTCATCGAGATGGTTGGGCTCGGAGGCTTTGAAAACCATTACTCCCATGAGCTTTCGGGAGGCATGCAGCAGCGAGTCAACCTCGCCCGCGCCCTGGCTGTGGATCCCCAGATCCTCCTGATGGACGAGCCCTTCGCCTCCCTGGACGCCCAGACGCGGGAGGTCATGCAGGAAGAACTGCTCAATATCTGGCGCCAGGCGAAGAAGACCGTGCTCTTTGTCACCCATCAGATCAACGAAGCGATTTATCTCTCCGACCGTGTTATCGTCTTTACCGCGCGGCCAGGGACGGTCAAACAGACCGTCGCGATCGACATCGAACGGCCACGGAAGCTCGCCGTCAAACGTGGCCCGCGTTTTCTCGCGCTCGAGGATCATGTCTGGGATCTCATCGAGAATGAGGTCAAGAAGACCATGCTGACCGACCGATCCATCCGGGACACCGCGGCGGACGGAGTGCGCGATGCGGGGGTTTGAGCTCGCGCGCGGTATGATCCGGAGCCGGACGCGCCCCGGGGTCGTCAGCCACACATGAAAGGAGACGCCATGCGCTACTCGAACATTCTGGGATGGGTCGTTGTCAGCGGCCTTGCGCTCGCGACCGCGACGGCCTCGGCGGCCGAGAAGGTCACCGTCGGCCTGACCTCGCTGTCGCCCGCAGCGATGCCGATTTTCGTCGCCAAGGACAAGGGATTCTTCGAGGCCGAGGCACTGGAAGTTACCACCCCGGTCTTCAAGAGCGGCACCGAGAACACCCAGGCGGTCATCGCGGGCGAGGTCCACATCGCCTTCGGCTCCATCACCGAGGTTCTGAATCTCAAGAAGGCCAAGCTGGAGGGCCGCTACTTCTGGGGGATCTCCAACTTCATGCCGTTCAAGCTCTACGCCCACCCGTCGATCAAGTCCCCGCAGGAATTGAAGGGGAAGAAGCTCGCGATCAGCAACTTCGGGGCCCAGTCGGACTACCTCACGCAGTTCACCCTCCGTCACTTCGGCATCGAACCCATCAAGGAAGCCCCGATCCTCCCCATCGGCTCGACGCCGGCCCGCTACGCAGCGCTGAAGGCCGGGCGCGTTGACGCGACCATCATGTGGTTCCCCCACACGCTGATCGCCGAGAAGGACGGCTTCAAGATGCTCGTGGATCTGAACGACCTCATCCCTGACTGGGGTTACCTCGGATACTACGCGAAGAGCGATTACCTCAAGAGCCATCGCGACACCGTGCTCCGCTACCTCCGCGCCCATACGCGCGCCGTTCGCGAGGTGAAAGCTAACCCTCAGGTCGGGATCGACATGCTGAAAAAACATCTCAAGTACGACCAGGCTGTTGCCGAGGCCGGCTACAGGGAGTTTGCCAAATCCTTTGCCGAGGATGGCCGGCTGCCGGTCAAGGGATTCGAGTTCCTCCTGGCCGAGGAAGAGAAAGCCGGGAAGCTCAAGGAGAAGCTCGCCGTGTCGGATCTCATCGACGAGGAGTTCGTCACGACCTTCCGCGGGTCCCGCTAGGTGCCCCGTTGTGGAGCCACACCCCATGACCGTTCTCGACGCCGACGGTCACGTGACCGAGACCACCGAGCAGGTGGCCAAGTATCTGGACGAGCCGTATCGGCGGCGGCCGCTGACGTTCCCCTTCTATCCGTGGGATGGCTGGGACCGCAGGATGCTCGGGAGGCTTGGGGACTGGGCAGGGGATGCGGCGACGTGGCTCAAGGCGCTGGACCAGGGTGGCGTCGAGGCTGTGGTTCTCTATCCGACCCTCGGCCTGTTCATGAGCTTCCTCAAAGATCGGGAGTGGGCAGTGGCACTCTGCCGGGCGTACAACTCGCTCCTCGCCCAAGAGTTCATCCAGGTGAGCCCTCGCCTCAAGGCCGTCGCGCTCCTGCCAATCCAGGACCCGGAGGCGGCCGCTGTCGAGCTCCGGCGCGCGGTGCGGGAGCTGGGATGCGTCGGCGGCATGCTGGCGGCTGACGGAAGCCACCTCCTCGGCGATGCCCGCTTCATCCCCATCTATGAGGAGGCCCAGCGCCTTGACGTCATGCTGGCCATCCACGCCTCGGGCTCCCACCTGGGCGGGGCCGGCGTGGAGCTGTTCCCGCGCTTTATCCAGGCGCACACGGTCTCCCACCCCTTCGGCCAGATGCGGCAGCTCACGTCCATCATCTTCGAGGGAATCCCCGAGCGCTTCCCGCGGCTCCGCCTGGCGTTCCTCGAGGCGGGTTGTGGCTGGGTCCCCTACTGGATGGAGCGGATGGACGACGAATACGCCAAGCGCGGGGCGGCCGAGGCGCCGGCCCTTAAGAAGAAGCCGAGCGAGTACGTGAGGGGAGGGACGCTCTACTTCTCCTGCGAGGCTGACGAATGGCTCCTCCCCCAGGCTGTCCGGCTCATTGGCGAGAACCAGATCATCTACGCCTCTGACTTCCCGCACTGGGACCACAACTACCCGGACTCCATCGAGGAGATCCTGAGCCGAGGCGACCTAACTGACCTTCAAAAAAGAAAAATATTCTCCGACAACGCCCGCCGCCTGTACAGGCTATAGATCCTGCTTTGGCGCAAGGCCGGCAGCACGGCCTAGTGGTAAACCTCGGTTCCCGCGAGTGTCGCAAGCGGTTCGTGCTGGGTGTGGCCATGCTCGCGGTGGGGTTCGGAATCGCCGACGCCCTCATTCTCACCGACGCAAATCCCTGGTGGCGGATCAGCCTCGTCCTGCCATTCTGGATCCGGCCATGACGATGGAGCTTCGTCGCCAGGCGCGCCGAGTCCACGTCAACTCTCTCCTGGCAGGGGCTCTGCTGACCGTGCTGTTTCTGGTCATCCCCAGGTAAGCGGGGATAACGACGCTAGGGAGGCGCATGCGGTTCGAGGTGGTCGTCGAGCAGAACGAGCTGGGAGAGTTCGTCGCGAGTGCCGTGGAATACCCGGGCGTCAGCGCAACGGGACGCACCGAGAAAGAAGCGCTGGCTCGCCTCCTGGACGCGCTTGAACAACATTTGAAACATGGTCGGAACCCAGCGCCGTCCTGACCGATCCGCCGTCTCGTGACGTTAGAAAACTTCACGCGCTCGGCGCTCGCAGTTCTCATCTGCAGCGCGATACTTAGCCTCGGCCCGGCACGGGCCGGAGTCGAGTCGCCGTACGCGGGCCCACTCATTGACGCCCACTCCCACCTGCCGAACCTCCAGGTCCTGGAGGCCTACCGCCAGGCCATGGCCAGGCACAAGATTCGGAAGGTCCTCCTCCTCGGCGTAGGCGGAGTCCAGAAACGAGACCTCGAGTGGATCGCCGCTGCGGCCAAAAAGTATCCGGATACAGTGATGCAGGGACTGCCTGTCCCCGATCCGCTGAACCCGAACGAGGCCGCCAGGCTCGATGCGCTCCTGGCCACCGGCGCCTATAAGGCCCTGGGCGAAGTCCACATCCGCCAGATCTCCCGGAGGATCGAGCGCAAGCCCGATGACCCGGCCTTCGGCCGGACCCTGGAGTCGGCAGCGAAACACCGGGTACCGGTCGTGATTCACGCAGAGCTGAATGACTACGCGGCGGCGGGTCTGGAGCGGGCACTCAACACGCACCCGAAGGCTATTATCGTCGTGGCCCACGGTGGAAGCGCCGAACCAACGCTCCTCGACGGGCTCCTGGCTCGAAACTCAAACCTCATGGTGGACCTCTCGGGGATGCACTTCCTCCGGAGCCCGGCGCTCGCGACCGAGAAGGGACCAATAGATCCCAGGTGGAAGGCGCTGATCGAGAAGCGGCCTGACCGGTTCTTAATGGGAATTGATGTCTGGGCGCCGCAGCTCTTTCAGCCGACCAGCCTGGACCGGCTCATGGCCTGGACTCGCCGGCTCCTGGGCGAACTTGCTCCGGACGCCGCGGAGAAGGTCGCGCATACCAACGCAGTCAGGCTCTTCAGGCTCGAGCAGTAAGGATATCCCCGCCGATGGACAAGCCGCGCGGAGATATGCTAGGTTTCGCCCGAAGCGCCATCATGCGCGAGAATCCATTTCAGAACAAGACCGTCGGACAGATGCTGGATGAGACGGCGGCCCGGTATCCAGACCGCGAGGCCGTTGTCTTCATGGATGCGCGCATTACCTACCGTGAGTTCCAGCGCCACGCTGAGCGGCTCGCCCGCGGCCTCCTCGCCCTCGGAATCAAGAAAGACGACAAGGTCGCCCTCTGGCTCCCAAACCGCCCGGCTTGGCTTGGCTGCCAGTACGCCTGCGCGAAGATCGGCGCTACCGTAGTGGCGCTGAATCCCCGCTACAAGGCGCATGAGCTTTCGTACATTCTCGGCCAGTCGGATTCCACGACCCTTATCCTCACCGACCACCTCGCTCGCGTGGACTTCTTCGAGGTGCTCCACGAACTGCTGCCTGAGCTTCCGAACGCAGAGCCTGATAATTTTCGATCGGAAAAGTTCCCGCTTCTCAAGCGGGTGATCGTTGACGCCGAAGATCCGTACCCGGGCTGTCTCCGCCTTCAAGACGTCCTCGAAGCCGGCGATGACATTCGTCTCGAGGCCGAACTTCGGTCAGCCCGGGCCCGAGTCGAGCCCGACGATATCTTCACGATCCTCTACACCTCCGGCACCACCTCCTTTCCAAAAGGCGCCATGATCAGCCACCGGAACTGCCTCCCCCACGGCTGGAACTGCGGGGTCCAGCTCCGGGTCACACCGGAGGACCGGGTGCTTCACAGCCTCCCGCTCTCAGGCACCTGGGGCGGGGTGAACATCCCGCTCACCACCCTGAGCCACGGCGCGTGCCTGGTGCTGATGGAGCAGTTCGACCCCGGGCAGGCGCTCTACCTCATGGAGAAGGAGCGCATCACGATCTGGAACGCGGTGGAC
>CAYFIG010000071.1:0-8591 GCA_964342905.1 uncultured bacterium | reverse complement strand
GCTATTACCGATGCAATTACTGACAGCGACGGTGCCCGCCACGAACGCATGCAGGCCATCTACCGTGATGTCGAACACCGGATGCTTGCCCGCCGAGCGCACCTCCAGTACGGCCAGCGTGAATGTCGGCAGCGCCTTGGCGTCCTTCTCAACGCAGTAGCGCTTTGCTTGCTTTGCCTCCCCACGCGCGCGCAGCGGAGCAAACCAGCTCCTTACCCCGAGTTGCGTGAGCAGCTCTACCGGCGAGGGAAAATCGCAGGCGTCCCGATGAAGAGGCTGAAACTTGCGGTTTTCCGGCTTCGGCAATCGCGAGAAGCGGTCGTGTCCCTCTAAGAGCGAGTAATGAGGGAAGACAATCGGCTCCTCTTGCCTCAACGCCACCGCTGCCTCCGCACGCGCCTCTTGAAACGCCAGCTCAGGCCATCGCCGGTGCGCTTCCTCTAAGTATGCTGACATCCACAGTCGCTGTAGGCCGATCCGGCCTATCGTACGCCAGTAGACGGCCGCTGCGCTGCTCCTCATCGCCTTGTCCACGCAGTAGCGGAACCCTACCCGCTCCACGAACGAGAGGCCGTCCGGCAGCTCCAGGCGCACCTCCACGCGGGGACCGCCGTCCCGTGCGCCAGGGTAAGAGGAAGCCGAGCGGCGTACCGGATACTGGTAGACCCTGGCGCCCCCTGTCTTCACTCCACAGCGCACAAGGAGCCGAAGGATCTCGCTCATCACTTCCTTGAGCGCTCCGACATGTTCCGGCCTGGCGCTCTGGGAGTAGTCCGGGGGCTGGAAGATGGCATCTTCTTCTCGCTCGCTCATGCGCTGCAAGGTCGGTGCCTTGCCGTCCGCCCCGAATACACCCCCGAGGAACTCGCGTACCATGGCGACGGGACAATCCTCATCCAAAACGAACGCCGGCAATCTTGGGGCCTGGTTCATGCGACGGCCGACCCGAACTCCAGGCAGCGTCACGATGGCCCGGGCCAGTTCCAACGGCAGCACAATGCTCCATTTGCGCTCGTCATACCGCGTGCCTGCAGGACGCTTGCCCGTAACCAACTCGACGTCGTTGAGGACCGCCTCGCGATCGACCGCCTGGCCGACGTTCATCCGAGCCTGCCCCAAGACGTCGATCGATCCGTCCCCAAGCAGATGGCCCAGCAGACGCGCGAACGCCAGGGAGCGCAGGCGGGCCTGAGGCGTGTCCATGGTGAATATCGTTTCACCCACACGCAAGAGGTAATGAGTTTCGTCGGCAGAGGGTTCATCCAGCGGAGCTTCCAGACCGACGACCACGCGGTGCTGGCCAGGCACCAGCCGGTCCGCACGCACCCAGCTCCCACCCACGCAGAGAATCTTGTGGTCCGGAGTGCAGACCAGCGTGCGGCCATCCTGTAGGACAAGGGTGAGGCAATCGCGCACACCCTGCATCATGGCTTCCGTTTGCAGCGCCATAGTCAACTCTCCGTTCGCCGTCGGACCCAACACCACGGCGCCACCGGCGCTCGGCATCTCTTCAATGCGGCGCGCCGTTCCGTTAGCAAGCAACACAGGTGTACCCGCTGCCAAGCAACTCGTACATCCATATCCAACGGTGTGGAAGCCCAACTTCTCCAGGTAAGGGGTGAGGCCCGCCTTGTCGAGGTACTCCGTGACCACCCTTGAGCCGGGGGCGAGGGAGGTCTTGACGTAGGGCTGGACCTTCAGCCCCCGCTCCACCGCCTTCTTGGCCAAAAGCCCGGCCCCCACCATGACGGATGGGTTGGAGGTGTTGGTGCAGCTCGTGATCGCGGCGATCACCACCGACCCGTGCCCGATCTGGGCCCGGCCGCCGGGCAGATCCACTGCGACCTGCGCGTTGAGCTGACCGAAGCCGTCCTGCGCCTCGGCCGTGGCCACCTCGGAAGAAACCGTCTCCGCCTTCACCTGGGGGAGGAGCGCGCTGCCCCCCTCTCCCAGCCAGTTGTTCAGCCGGTCGGCGTTGAGCTTGGGCAGCTTCCCCTCCAGCATCGCCACCAGGGCCTTGCGGAACCCCGTCTTCGCCTCGGAAAGGGAGACCCGGTCCTGCGGCCGCTTGGGGCCGGCCAGCGACGGCTCCACCGAATCGAGCTTCAGCTCCAGCACCTCGCTGAACTCCGGCACCGGGGTCTCGTCAGTCCGGAAGAGCCCCTGCTCCTTGGTGTACCGCTCAACGAGATCCACCAATTCCGGCGGCCGGCCGGTGAGTTTCAGGTACTCGAGCGTCTCGCGGTCCACGGGGAAGTAGGCGGCAGTGGCGCCATACTCCGGGCACATGTTGGAGATCGTGGCCCGATCCGCCAGCGGCAGGGTGGAGAGCCCCGGCCCGAAGAACTCCACGAATTTCCCGACGACTCCCTTTGCCCGCAGGATCTGCGTCACGGTGAGCACGAGGTCGGTCGCCGTCACCCCTTCCCGAAGCCGGCCGGAGAGCTTGAAACCGATCACCGGAGGCGGCAGCATCACCATAGGCAAGCCCAGCATCACCGCCTCCGCCTCGATCCCGCCCACGCCCCAACCGAGCACGCCGAGCCCGTTGATCATCGTCGTGTGGCTGTCGGTGCCGACGAGCGTGTCCGGGAAGGCCCACGCTTTACCGTCCACTTGCCGCGTCATGACGACCTGCGCCAGGAATTCCAGATTCACCTGATGGACGATGCCGGTAGCCGGGGGGACCAGCCGGAAGTTGTCGAATGCCTTGCTGCCCCACTTGAGGAACTCGTACCGCTCGCGGTTGCGCTCGAACTCCTTCTGCGCGTTGACCCGCAGCGCGTCAGGCGAGCCGTACGCATCCACCTGAACCGAGTGGTCGATCACCAGGTCGCAGGGAACCAGCGGGTTGATCCGCCTGGGGTCGCCCCCCGCCCTCGCCACCGCATCTCTCAGGGCCGCCAGGTCCACCAGGCACGGCACGCCGGTGAAATCCTGCAGCACCACCCGCGCCGGCATGAACGGAATCTCCTCGGCCGCCGCCTCCTTCGGACTCCACCGGGCCAGGCGGCGCACATGCTCCTCCGTGACGGTGAAGCCGTCGAGGTTGCGCAAGGCGGACTCCAGCAGGATCTTGATCGAGAACGGCAGCCGCTCCACCTGCCCGATTTTCAGCTCGGCCAGCCGGGCGTAGCGGAACGAGCCGGACCGCGCCGGCAGGGTAGAGAACGCACCCAATGGGTCCTGAATGGCCATCACGCTTTCATCTTACTACGACCGAGAGAGGAGCGTCCAGGCTGAGCGCCTGAGCGGTGGATCTCTCTGCGGCGGCCGATGTCGAGGACAACGATCGTCAGGAGACTCCGTTCAATCCGATAGAGGATCCGATAGTCGCCCACCCGGAAGGACCACTTGCCTTGCCAGGGACCTCTGAGCGGCTTCCCGGCATGAGGGTTCGTTTGCAGAAACAAGAGGGCAGATCGGACTCGCGTATGCAACGAGCGATCGTGACGGAAAAGCCATCGGTAGGTCTTGTCTGCTTGGCCTTGAAGGACGACCTTATAAGAGGCCAAGCTCTCGGTCGATCTCCTGAAGCGTTCTTCCCTTCTTCCCCCTCTTGAACTCCGCGTCGGCTTTCCGCAACCTTCGAACCAGGGCGGGATCCCTCTCGATCTCCAACGTCTCCATCAACGATTCATAGTCGTCGATAGACAGGATCACCGCCTCCGGCTTTCCCCGGCGGGTCACCACGTAGCGCGCGGAGGTGGCCGCGGCGTCCCGCACCACGCTGGGCAGCTTGGGCCTCAGCTCTCTTATGGAAAGGTACTTGGTCGCCATCTCATCCCAAAGTGTACCATAAACGGTACACATTGTCCAAGCGCCTACAACTGTCGGCCGAGCGCCTCGCCCTGCTCGAGGCCGGCGGCCAGCTCGACCGCCAGCGGGCCGGGAAGAAAGGCAGCGAGAAGCTGAGCGAGGGTGGGCGGGGTGGCAGTGAAGCTTAAGCCCCACTCCTCAGCGATCGCCCGAACGACCTCCGCCTCCTCCAGGCCGGCGCGGTAGGTCTGCGGGCGCAGGGCAAGGGCCGGCGGAGCGAGGGCCAGGAAGAAAGCCAGCGAGATTCGGGAAGCGAGTCGGGCTGTCATCGGGCCTGCTTATCGGCGAATTACGAGAGTCGGTGGTAGCCGGTCTCTTCCAGGACAAAGACCCGGCCGTCGAATTCCTCCTCAGGCACGGATTTCACCAGGCGCTGAAGGGCGGGAGCGATTTTCTGAAACCAAGGGGGATGGATGGCGATATGGACGACGCCGCAATGCCGAGAGGGAGGATACAGGATTATGTTTGCGAAGTCAGAATCGCGCGCGATCAGGACCCGACGCTCTCGACGCGCCAGATGAAGCACGGCGCCATTAGCAGCTCCCGACGGAACTCTGCGGGTGGAGTGACCAAGTTCCTTGAGCAGCCGGATAACCCGGATGTCGACGCTTTCATCAACCAGAAAGCGCATGCTGGAGGGAACGGAAGGAAATGAACTCCCCCTGTTCGAGGATTTGGTGCGCGAAATGCAGGGCCGCCTTCAGGTGAACCGGCTTTAAGGCAGGGTACCCTTTTCGAATCTCCTGATACGACTGTCCCGACTCCAACAACTCCAGGACGGTGGAAACCATGATCCGGGTACCTTTGAAGCAGGGCTTCGCGTGGCAAACGCGCGGGTCTACCGAGATGTAGTCCTGGACCTCCACCAGAGCATCCTCCTTTTCGCTTTTTTAGTATACCACAGCCGCCGGTTACGCCTCGCCGGCGGTCGCCTCGACCTGCTCCAGGCCGGCGGCCAACTCCGCCGCCAGCGGGCCCGGGATGAAGGCAGCCAGAAGCTGAGTGAGGGTCGGCGGGACAGCGGCGAAGCTTAAGCCCCACTCCTCAGCGATCGGCCGAACGACCTCCGCCTCCTCCAGGCCGCCAAGAAAGGTCACCTGCTCCACCCCGCCCTCTTGAGCAAGGTTCCCCAAAGCATCGCTTAATCCAGCCGGCGTTCTTACCCAGGGAATCTCGGGCCTGTCGGCTACCAGTTCTTCTGCCGCAGGCGAGGAGCCGTATAGAATCACCCGGTCTGACAGCCGCTCAAGCCGCCCGATCATCGCCTGAAGCGCCGGCTGCTCCTCCAAGCCCCCCGCATCCAGGATCACCACCGCGCCCCCTTGTGCCGCCTCCTCGGTCACTGCCGCCACTCGAGCAATTTTCTCCTCCATCCCGGCGCGGGGTGGACCCATCTTCCCGGCATCAGATATGGGGACTCCGTTGCCCCTCCGGGAAATGCGACGGTTCTGAGTGAACAGCTCATTCCAGGAAAAAGTATGGAGATTCGAAGACGTCACTAGCCTTTCAACTTCCTGACTAAGCTTTGAATCAGCCAGTTCCCTTTCGATCGGATGGAGCATAAGCCCAATCCCCTGGGCATTAGCTATTGTGGAAACCCAATTCGTCCTTCTGCGGGAAAAAAGACTGACGGAGGCGACCGAACGATCGCCCAGCCGCTTGTTCCACTCCTCTTGAAGCGCTTGAGCTGCTGGAACGCGGCCCATATCTTCGCGGTGAGAAATGACGACCCGAATATCGTGCAACCCCAGCAGGACTTTGGGAAGCTCTTTCTGAATGAAACCGAAAATCTTGTTCCTAGCCCTTCGTCCGGAAGATTCCACAAGGTCTTCCGGAGGGATGTAATGCCATTGAATAAGCCAGCGTTTGCCCCCTGAATCCGTCCCTTGGGCAATACAGCAAGTGCAGTACTGATGATTGGCGGAAGCCAGCATCACCGGCCGATCGGAAGCTGCGGGAACCCGAACGGCATCCCCCTCTTGCAAATCAACCATCCATATATGTTGACGACCCTTTTCTCTTGTCACCACAAAAGCTTTTAGCGGATGGGACGACTTGATCAGCCGAGGCGTCGTCTCAAGCTGAAAATAAGCGGTGCCCGCTTCCAAAACAGACGGACGGTAAGCAATGGCTGCCGAGGGGATTGCTGCCTTTACCTTGGGTAAATCCCTTGTTTGCTGGAAACGACTAAAAAATGTCAATTGCTCCGCGATGTTTCTGCGAAGCTTTTGGGAATCTTCTTTCGGATATCTCCGCTGACTCTCCTCCATCCCGGCGGAGGTCGCAGCCCCTTGAGACCACCCGGGGCCAGGCTGGGGATGCGCCGGGAAATCCCCTTGGGTCAAACGGGGACGGGCTTCAAAAACAAAGTCCCGGATTCGCCCGGCTTGGTAGGCCCGACCCTTCTTCTGCACGACCACGTGGATCGGCCAACCAGCCCGCCGGTACCGTTCCAAGCGGTGGATCTTTGCGGCGACTCGGATACGCATCTGAGGGTCGTCCACATAATTCTGCATCGGCAAAACCCCTAGGATCGCCCGCTTCGGTGCCACACTCACCATCGCCCCGGTGTGATGGGGAGTTTGATTCGGCCGGCGTCGTATGGCCATCTTTCTCACGTAGACGGGAAATACCGTCCGGTGCTCCGGGGGCTTCTCCAGCTCCTCGAGAAAGAAGCGCTCCAGGTCTGCATCCGGCAGATCCCCCAGTTCCTCCGGCACCTCCTCCATCCCGGCGGCCGGGGTAAGTTCCTCCTCTAGCCCGGTGCGGTCGGTCTGCGGGCGCAGGGCAAGGGCGGGAGCCGGCAGCGCGAACGAAACTGCCAGGACAGCGGCAACGAGAAAACGCGGCAATGGATTCACAGGTAGATAGCTCAAGTATGGCTCAGAAAGGCGGGGTGAATCAACGAAAATGACTGGCTATTGATACGTTAACAGTGGCCGGCTCAGGCGAAGTCGAGGAAGATCTACTGCCCTTGACGGAAAGGGGAGCCATAAGCTAAACTTGTACTGGAGGTACGAAATGTACAAATCGGACAAAAGTCAATTCTCGTCGGGAAACGACTTGACCGCCAGCAAGGCCCGGGACGCGTTCGCCGACACGATCAACCGCGTCGCCTACCGGGGGGAGCGGATTGTCCTGCGCCGGCGGGGGAAACCCCTGGCCGCGGTGGTCCCCATTTCCGACTTGGCCTTTCTGGAAGAGCTGGAGGACAAGATTGATCTTGACCTGGCCAAGAAAGCGCTGAAATCAGGGAAACCGATCCCCTACGAAAAGGTGCGGCGCGAGCTGGGGCTGGCTTGAGTGACCTACCGATTGGAGATCACGCCTGCCGCAGCGCGTGATCTGGCTTCCCTGCCCCGGGATGCGCGGCGGCGCGTAGACGCTTCCATCCTGGCGCTTGCCAACAACCCGCACCCACCGGGCGTGAAGAAACTGAAGGGGCTCTATCGCGCACGGGTGGGAGACTACCGCGTGGTTTACAGCGCCGAGCATGCTCGGCTCGTTGTGCTCGTGGTGAGAATCGGGCACCGGCGGGAAATCTACCGCGGGTTTTGAAGTGGACCTTTGAGAAGCGGACTGCCGATCAGGCGAAGTCGAGGAAGATCTCGTCGAGGCGGGGGATGCCAGCGGCCTCGGACTGATCGATCACCCCGCGGAGGCGCTCCTCGAAGGTGGGCTTCTCCACCTCGTAGAAGAGGCCGAGGTGGATCTTGTCGGTCTTGAGGGCGAGCTCAAAGGCCTTCGCCCGGTCCTTGACGTCGTGGTCCTCCGGGACGCCGGCCAGCAGCGGCGGGAGCTCCTTGTAGGTGTTGTAGTAGGTGATGCAGGGGGAGATGACATTGATGAAGGAAAAGCCCCGATGGGAAAGGGCCCGGACGATCAAGGCCTCCAGCTCCTTGTTCTTGCCGGAGTAGGCGGCCGCCACGAAGGAGATGTCGTACGCCAGGGCCATGGCGATCGGGTTCAGGGGCGGCTCGATCGTGCCGTAGGGGGAGGCCCCTGTCTTCATCCCCAGCGGGCCCGTGGGGCTGGCCTGCCCCTTGGTGAGGCCGTAGGTCCCGTTGTCCATCACGATGTAGATGACCGTCGGATTCCGCCGCGCCATGTGCGGGATGTGGCCGCCGCCGATGGCAAAGGCGTCGCCGTCGCCGCCCACCGCCACGACGGTGAGATCCGGGTTCGCCACCTTGATGCCGGTGGCGATCGGCAGGACCCGCCCGTGCACGGTGTGGAAGCCGTAGGATTTCACATACGGGGGCAGCCGCCCCGAGCAGCCGATCCCGGAGACAAAGACCATGTTCTTGGGGTCCACCTCCTTGGCGCTCAAGGCGTTGCAGAGGGCGTTGAGGACGCCGAAGTCCCCGCAGCCGGGGCACCAGACCGGCTCGACCTTCGTCTTGTATTGGGTCGCCGCCAGCTTAGGCATGTTGTGCCATCGCCTCCTTCACCTGCGCCAGCACCTCGGCGGGCGTCCAGGGGATCCCCCCTCCCTTGGCCATGGAGATCACCTCGATCTCCCGATTCTTCAGGTGCTGCTTGAGAAGCGCCGCGAACTGGCCGGAGTAGTTGAGCTCCGGGACGACCACCCGGCGGATCCCGTTGGAGAGGTAGCGGTTGATCGCCTCCGCAGGGAACGGCCAGAGGATCTTCGGATGCAGGGCTCCCACCTTCAGCCCCATCCCCACCCCCCTCTCCACCGCCTCGCGGATCACCCCCTCCTCGGAGCCCCAGCCGATCACTGCCACCTCCGGATGCTCCAGCCCGTAGGT
>CAYFIG010000070.1:0-8607 GCA_964342905.1 uncultured bacterium | reverse complement strand
GCTCTGCCCGTGCCTGCTCGGGCCGCGCGGCGCTCGGGGCGGCGCCCTCGCGCGCCCCACCGAGGGGCACTGCGATGTCCCCCTGATCTTTCAGATCGAGGCGGGCGAGTACGGAGCGGTCAGGCTCGACGGCACCCATGCCGCCCTGATCATCTACACGCCGGGGCCGATGGGAGAGGGGAACTGGACCATGGGGCTCTACCTTGACGAGCGCGCCACGGCGGGGCAGCGCACAGCCCTGGAGGCCATTTTTACCGGCCAGGCCGGCGGTGTGATGGCAGTGCTGGCCGCGCTGACCACCACGCGACTGCCGACCCGCGCCATTCCCATCCAGTTTGGAAAGGAGGGGCGGCGCCGCTGGGCCAAGATCCCCGGAGTGCTGGACGTGGAGATCGAAGGGATCGAGGGACGGGACGGGAAGTCCGAGGTGTGGATCGAAAACGTCAGGCACCCCGTCTCGGCGCGGCTGGCCGCGGCCAAGGCCACCCGGTCGTCGTATAGGGACCACGGCTTCACGTGGAATAACACCGGCCGAAACGGCCACTACGCGAGCTTCGAGTGGAGCGGCCCGTGAGCTATCAGGTGCTGGCGCGAAAGTGGCGGCCTCAGACCTTCGAGGCCGTGGTCGGCCAGGAGCCGATCACGCGGACGCTCAAGAACGGACTGGCCTCCGGCCGCATCGCCCACGCCTACCTCTTCGCCGGGCCTCGCGGGGTGGGGAAGACTACCACGGCCAGGCTCCTGGCCAAGGCGGTGCGCTGCGCCTCTCGGAGCGGCCCCGAGCCGTGCGGCCGTTGCGAATCCTGCCAGGAGGTTCAGGCGGGTACTGCTGTGGACGTCATCGAGATCGACGGCGCATCCAATCGAGGTATCGACGAGATCCGCACCCTCCGGGAGAATGTCCGCTACGCGCCGGCTCGCGGCCGCTGGAAGGTGTACATCATCGACGAGGTCCACATGCTCACCGAGCCGGCCTTCAACGCCCTTCTCAAGACCTTGGAGGAGCCGCCGCCCCACGTGGTCTTCGTCCTGGCCACGACCGAAGCCAGGCGCATCCCGCTCACGATCCTCTCGCGCTGCCAGCGCTTCGATTTCAGGCCGATCCCGCCTGAGATCCTTGCGGCCAGCCTCGAGCGGGTGCTCCAAGAAGAGCAGATCGCCTACGACCGGGGCGCTCTTCCCTTGCTGGTGCGCGCCGCTGAGGGGAGCCTGCGCGATGCGCTTTCGCTTCTGGACACCGCGCTGGCCTATTCGGGCGGTCGGGTGGACGCGGCCTCGCTCAGCCAGCTCCTGGGTGCGAGCGCCCCGGGGCGGGTCCGAGCCCTGGTCGCCGCCCTCCTCGCCCAGGATCCCAGAGCCAGCTTGGAAGCGATTGATCAGGCGGCCCGCGAAGGGGAGGACCTCGCCGGGCTCTGCCGCGAAGCCGTGGAAGCGGTGCGCCAGCTCCTCGTGCTCAAGGTTGCCCCGGAAACGATGAGATCCCGGCTTTCCCCCGGCGAGGCGGAAGAGTGGAGTGCCCTCGGCGAGCGGACGAGCGTGGAGGAGCTGCTCTACCTCCTCCGCGTCTTCCTCGAGGCCGAAGGGGAGATCCGCCGATCGCCTCATCCCCGGGTCGAGCTGGAGATCGCCGCGGTCCGCGCGGCCCGGCGCCCGGTGCCCGCGGCGATTGAGACTATTCTGGCCCGGGTAGAGGAAGCGGAGGCTCGTCTCCGCCAGCTGGCGGTTTCCGGGGCGGTCACGCCGACGCCCCGAGCGGTCCAGGAGAGTCTTCTTCCCATTGGGGGCCAACCGGCTTCGCAGGCCCCGGAGCCAGCTCAGCGTCCGGCCGCTGCCGCTCCCGCGACTCTGCACCCCTCGGTGCCGCCACCGATCTCCGGTGTCGGAGAAGGGCTCGAGAGCGGGTGGCGGCAGGTGGTGGACGAGGTCATGAAGAAAAAACCCACCCTCGGGGCGGTGCTTCAGCAGTCCGCAGTCGTGGCGCTTCGTGAGGGACAGCTGATCGTCTCGCTGGCGGGAAACCACTTCCACACCGAGATCCTCGCGGATCGGGCCAACCGGGAGCTGGTCACTCAGGCGGTGCAGCAGCACATCCCCGGCGCCACGCGGGTCGAGATCGCCACCGAGTCCGGGAACCCCGGTGGGATCCGCGGTCATCCCGCGGTTCAGGCGGTGCTCGCGGTCTTTCAGGGGGAGGTCGTGGCGGTGAAGCCGCGGACCTCGGAAGGAGGAGCCGCACCGTGAAAGGCTTTGGCAATCTCATGAAGGAGGCCCAGAAGCTCCAGGCGCAGCTGGAGGCCGTGCGCGAGGAAGTCGCGAAGAAGAAAGTGGAGGCCACAGCCGGGGGCGGGATGGTGACCGTGGAGGCCAACGGCAACCAGGAGATCGTCTCGATCAAGATCGACCGCGAGGTGATCAACCCCGAGGATTCGCAGATGCTGGAAGACCTCGTCCTCGCCGCGGTGAACGAAGCCCTTCGCAAAGCGCGGGAGCTCGTGGCGGCCGAGATGGGAAAGCTGGCGGGGGGGCTCAAGATTCCCGGATTGAACCTGTAGGAACGCCGGTGGCCTACTATCCCGAGCCCGTCGCGCGACTGATCGAAGCCCTCCAGAAGCTCCCGGGAATCGGCCCCAAGACGGCCCAGCGGCTCACCTTCTTTCTGCTGAAGCGCCCTGCCGATGAGGTGCAGGCCCTCTCCCAGGCCCTCGGTCAGCTCAAGAGCCAGATCGTCCACTGCTCGATCTGCTTCAACATCACCGAGGAGGACCCCTGCCGGATCTGCAAAGATCCCGCGCGCGACGCCCGCCTCCTCTGCGTGGTGGAGGAACCCAACGACCTCCTGGCGCTGGAGCGGACGGGCCAGTTCCGCGGTCGCTACCACGTGCTGCTGGGAGCGCTCTCGCCGCTCGACGGGATCGGGCCCGAAGACCTCAGGGTGCGGGAGCTCCTGGCCCGGCTCGAGACCGGGGCTATGGAAGAGGTTATTCTTGCCACCAACCCCAACGGGGAGGGCGAGGCAACAGCCATCTACCTAGCCAAGCTCCTGAAACCCTTTGCCCTCAGGATCACGCGGATCGCCCGGGGACTCCCTGTCGGCGGGGATCTCGAGTATGCCGACGAAGTGACCCTCACCAAGGCGCTAGAGGGGCGGAAGGAGATGGGATAGCCTGGCAGCTCGCCGATCATCTCCGCGACCGTCTTGGCGCAACCGGTAGCGGCTGTTGCTTGACTAAACGCCCATTTCACTTGTAAAATTAAGTATTTATTTGTAGCGTCACGGAGGTCTATCGATGCGTACGACGGTATCTTCGCGTGGACAAACTGCGGTGCCGGCGGAAGTTCGTCGGCGATTCAATTTGAAAGAGAACTCCCGGCTGGAGTGGATCATCGAGGGAGACGTGATCACGCTTCTTCCAGTTCCTGCTGATCCTGTCCGGGCATTTCGGGGTTCGTTGCGGGGCAAGTACAGCGGTAACGCGTTTCTCAGAGAGCGTACCCGTGAGCGAAAGCGAGAGCGGGCGAGTGGTTGAGGCGGAGCGCTATACCCTCGATACGTCAGCGATCATCGCCTACTTCGCGAATGAAGCGGGAGCCGAAACTGTGGGAGAAATGCTGGTATCGGCCGACCGGGGAAAGGCGGCATACCTTCGCCTCAGGGCTCTTCCGGTGAGGCGAGTCGACGGTTCCGAAGGGCTGTTGCTGGCCGCGTCCCGGGTAAAGGTGACCTACGACCTTTCGGTGGCCGATGCCTGGATCGCAGCAACTGCCTTGATCACCGGGAGCAAACTCAGAGCTCCCGCTGTTTGAGCTTCCCCTTAAGCCCGCTAGGGCGCGATCCAGTCAGAAGACTGGAGCGTAGGAAGAGCGGAGAGCGGAGCGTAGGAAACATAAAAGGCATTCTCAGCCTCTGCGGCCCCACGGTCCCCCCACGGTACGGACAACGACAGCCTCACGTGCCTGGCTCACGATCTCAGGGAGCGTTCCGGGTCCGCTGCTCGTCTTCCCGCGCCCGGATCCACTCCTCGTCCTCTGCCCGGTCGAGGACGAGCTGCTCAAGAATCGTACTCGCGGGAACACCGGAGAGGAGCGCGTCGGTCACCTTCTTGAGCCGGATCAACCGTTCGGTCGACGGCGGGTGCGTGGCAAACAGACTGGCAGTCATGCTACTCGGAAGTTCCACCGCGAACCGCTCCCACACCTCGCTTCCCGCCCGAAAGTCATAGCCGGCGGAATGCGTATACAGGAGTCCAAAAACGTCGGCTTCACGCTCCATGTCGCGATCAACCCTGGTCAACGCCCCTCGAATGAGATTGCTCGCGATCTTCTCGATGGCATTGGTGACCAGCCGTTGACTTCCCGGGACCAACACGCCCGACACCACTCCAAGGACAACCGCCGGGATATTCAGCCCAACTCGTCTGAGCGTGTGTCCCCTGGTGAGATGCGCAAGCTCGTGTCCGACCACGATCGCAAGCTCATCGTCTGACCGAAGGAACCGAAGTATGCCGGTCGTGACCGTGACGGCTTCAGGCGTCGCGAAGGCGTCGATCGCCACGTCCTCGACCACCTTGAATTCGACGTTCAGCGGAAGCCGGTCCGGCTCGATGGACTTTTCCAGAACCATTCCGTCCCTGTACACCGATACCGGAATTGGACCAGCAAGCTTCAACTCCACCAGGCTTTCCAGGTCCTGCGGCATCGTGACGGCGATCGGGCCGATCTGCTCCAGGTAATCGCCCGCCTGTAACCCCCCGCGCGCCGCTGGCCCTTCGGGCAGGACCGCAACGACCATCACGCCGTCTCGCTTGGGAACTCCAAAAGCCTCTGCCAGGACTTCGGTCGCTTCCTCGGCGAGGAGGCCGAGATAGGGAGCGCTCCCCTTTCGATCTTCCCCCGGCAACGCCCGGAGCAGCCGCGTGCCCACGACGTGGAGCCTGAGCTTCTGATCAATGAAAAAGCGAGCGGACTTCGCGCGAAGCGCTTTTTCGAAGGTCTCGATCTCCGGCTGGGCAACACTGGGACCGATGGTGGCGCAGCCAGAGAGCCACAACGCTCCGAGCGCAAGCAATAGGAGACGCGTACGCATAGGACCATACTAGCCGATTAGTCAGGTTTTTCAAAGCATTCGATAACTTACGCTGCCTTACCACATTGGGTCCATTGCACTCGCTTGCCTGGCGCACGACAGCGCAGTACGCTGTCGCCGTGGAGCGTAGAGCGTAGGAAACATAACCGGCATTCTCAGCCTCTGCGGCCCCACGGTCCCCCCACGGTACGGGCGCAGCTTGAACAAACGCAATTGCCCAACCTGCGGCGGAAGCAAACTGCGTTTAGAGTCCTGTTTACAGACTGGAAGGAAAAGATGCCCGCGCATCTCCGGGAGAACATGCCCGCCCAGCTTCAAGACGGGCTCAACGTCGAACTGGCGGCGTTTAAGCTGCTCCTCGATTCTTACGATGCGCTGGAGAAGCTGATAAAGGCGTGCGAGGCAGTCACGGAGGAGACCAATCGAGGGGCAATGGCTCAATTAGCCGACGGGGCCACCCAGCTTGATAACGGATTGAAGCAGCTGCAAGGGCGGTGGAAGCAGCCACAGGCAAGAGCGGACTTCAAGAGCAGCTTGAACAAGAACGTCGACCTCATGATTCAGTACAACACGTCGAAGGTGTCGACCTACATCACCATGAAAGTCGAACTAGATCCCGACCGTCTCGACGATGCCATCACGTACCAGAGGACCCTCCTGAGCTCTGTTCAAGTGGGACTTAACCTTCTGAAGTAGAGGACAACGTCAGCGTGGCGCAAAGAGCGATGTCAAGGCTAGTTGGTGTTGTCTCGGCCCTCCTGATCGGATTCCCTCTCGTGGCTTATGCGCAAAGCCGAGAGGATTTCCTTCTGCAAGCGGTCGCCAATAATGACGTGGGTACCGTCCGGAGCACGAGGCGGCGCATGTGGTTTTGAACCATTCGCGAAGCACTCCCCAAAATGAGACGCAGGCGGACCTATTGGCTTTCGAGCTGCTGAGTAGGAGTGAGGAGTTTCCTGGAGGTGTGGGTGACTTCCTTGGGTTTGCGAGCTACTGGGCCCCCAATGGTGGCGATTTCGAAGATATGTTGCAGTATGTAACCTGGCTACAAGTAGAGGCCACTCACCCGGCAAGTGTTTCACGCATGCGGAGCCTGGCCGCTAGCATTTATCAGAACCCTGAACGCTATGTTCCTGGTCTTCCTGCGGGTCTGCCTGACTCCGATCCAGCCATCGAGGCCCGTGCCAAGGCCATCGAGGCCGTCAAGGAACTGGCCTTATCACTTGTCTCGATGGCGGAAAGGATTGATCGTCATACTATGCTCCCGGATTTCTTGTGGGACGCCTTGGCTACGAATGTTTCGACTCTCGCGCCGACGAAGGCCAGTCCATAGAGGAGCCCTCTACTGTAGCATCGGCCAGGCTCCTGGAGGGCGCGCCTGACGCCGGGAGGGGCAGGCCCGGCAGCCGCCGGCGCGGGGTCGGCCCGGGGCGGGGGCGGCTGACGAGGGCCTTTGTATCGGCTATGCTCAACGATCAGCACCCCCTTGTCCATCCTCACCACTCTTCTCCTGCTGATCGACGCGGGCGGCGCCGCTTCGTAGCGTACCTCGGGATCATCGACGGGTGCCGAGCAGTAGGCGGTCGAGGAGTGGCGCCACTTCAGCAGTCAGGAATGAAGAATCAGCCTCCGGCGTCGAAGAAGGGGCAGCGAGGATAGTGGAAGGCGTTCCACAGCCGGTCTAGGACGCGCCGGGCTGTGACGTCCGGATCCTCGTCCGCAGCCGCCACCATCGGATCAAGGAGCAGGTTGTTGCTCTCATCCCATATATTCAGACGCTCGCTGCCTCTTATGTGATCGCCACCCCGCTCGTTGAGTGCAAATCCCGCCACCACGCAGAGCGATAGTGTGAAGACATACGGATCGGAGATCGAACTCACTTCTCTGAGTGCACGGACGAAGTGGCAGAAATCGCGCACGTGCTCGGCTACAACCCAGCCCCGTAGAGTCCATACTCCGCGCGATTCAACGAATCCGGCGAACTCTTCGCGATTGAAGGCCAAGAACTCGATATATCCGGTTCGGTAGATCTCGAGCAAATGCACCTCCGCCGTGTCTGCCCTGACACCGCGGAGAGTCGGGACGACGACAGAGTCCGGATATGAGAGTCGTACCCCGCCTCCTGGGCGAAGCGTCGGTGGTTCCCGTAGCAGGCCGGCCACGCGGCGATCAAATGTGTCCACTCGGGCCTCCTCCAACAGCAGCGGCGTGGCCGTCAAAGCGAACAAGGGTTGGTCCCTTGTGGTCCATAGCTGTCGGCGTTCGGCGATCAGACCCAGGACCTTCATCTCCAGTTCCTCGCTTGCGGTGACCAAAGCTCGGATTTCGGCGACGGTCATCTTCGACTTCTGACGATCGTGGCGGATCCACAGCTCGTTCACACCATCCAGCGTGACCATATGTGGTCTGCGATAGCTTCGCGGGATCGTCACGACGACGACATCACCGCCAGCGACCGGTACGCGGGTCGCCTTGAGTCCCGGAATCCGGTCGACGATGCTCGCAAGGCACGAGCTCACGATCCTGCCCGCTTCCGCTTCTGCATCTGGCACGGGGACTAGCGCTTGCGCCGTCCCGGCGCCGTCTTCTTCCATCCCGACGATCAGGACGCCGCCTTCGGCGTTCGCTATCGAGCTGATGTCCCGGAGCATCTCCTTCCGAGCGTCTGAGTCGCGGCGGTCGTACATCTGGCGCTTGTACTCAAACGTCACGCTTTCCCGCACGCCGTTATCGATCAGCCAACGGAGGTCGGCTTCCGCAACTTGCTCCGGCGGCTTTGAGAAGGGCCATATGCAGGCTAGCGCGCACTCAATATTGGCTGGCGTCGAGAGTACTCATAAGTGTCTGAAGCGACTCTCGATACGGCGCGGTCGCCGGGATATAAACGTGGCCAACGTAGAACTGCCCATGATCGTATCGGCCCGTCGCGACATTTTCGAACGACGACATTGCGTGGAAGAGGATTCCCACCGCTGACCCCTTCGCAAAAAGGTCTCTCCACTGACGCTGCACGCTCTGCGCCACGCGCGCGAGCCACGCTTCGAGGCCGCTACACTTGCCAGTCCAGAGTCTGATCAATCCTACCACAAGGGACAAGCCGCATTGGCTCACCGGAACAGGTCGCGGGAGGGGTCGCGGAGGAGAGGCTTGGAGCTGGCCTCCGCCCGCCCCGCGCTGAGGCTGCGGACGATGGCTAGCATCGGGCCATACTCCTGCAGGGGCGCCTGAGCCCGGGAGGGGCAGGCCCGGCAGCCGCCGGCGCGGGTTCGGCCCGGTGTGGGGCTGGCGGGAGACTGTCGGTGTCTTGGCCGTTCCGAGCGTTCCTCGGCTAAGGTAAGTGTCGCTGTTCGATCAGCTCTCACAGCGGCCAGCGGTCGGAGTCTGATCCCGAGCCCGGATCCCCCCGCGGCTCGAGCACCCAGAGCCCAGCACCCACGGCGATCCCATGGCGCTGGGCGCTTGGGGAGGGGAGCGTAGATGGGATGAAGCGGCTGGCCTCTCGCTACGTGGTGGCATACGCTGCC
>CAYFIG010000069.1:0-8650 GCA_964342905.1 uncultured bacterium | reverse complement strand
GCGCGACGACAGCCTGGACCGAGAGCTTTCGGTCCAACGAGGCCTGGAGCCGCTCTAGCGCCTCCCGCTCCTCTGCCTCCAGGTGCTGCGCCAACTCCGGATGGACGCGGATCAGGATCTCCTGCCCTTGGAGCTCAGCCGCAGCGGCCTGGACCTTCCGAAAAATCTCCGCGGCGAGCGCCGGATCGGACTTCACCGTCCCGCTCCCCTTGCAGGCGGGGCACGGGGCGCAGAAGAGCGACCGGAGATCCTGGCGGACCCGCTGTCGGGTCATCTCCACCAGTCCGAGCTCGGAGATCTCGAGCACGTTGGTGCGGGCCTTGTCCTCGGCCAGCGCCTTCTTCAGCGCGCGGAAGACCTGCGCGCGGTGCTCCTCCGGCTCCATGTCGATGAAGTCGATGATGATGATGCCGCCGAGGTCGCGGAGGCGGATCTGCCGCACCACTTCGCCAACCGCCTCCAGATTGATCTTCAACACGGTCTGCTCGAAATCGCGCTTGCCGACGTACTTGCCGGTGTTCACGTCGATGGAAACCAGGGCTTCGGTGTGGTCAATGACGAGGTAGCCGCCTGACCGAAGCCACACCCGCCGCCGAAGCGCCTTCTCGATCTCCTTCTCGATTCCCGTGGCCTCGAAGATGGGCGCTTGCCCCTCGTAGCGTTTCACCCGGTCTGCCAGGTCGGGAACCAGGGAGGAGGTGTGTTCCAGGGACTTGTTGTAGGCGGCCCCCGTGTCCACGAGGAACTCCTCGACGTCGGGGGAAAAGAGGTCGCGGATCGTCCGGAAGATCAGGTCCATCTCCTCGTGGAGCACCGACGGAGCCGGCGCGCGCGCGTAGCGGCCTTGGATCTGCTCCCAAAGCCGGATGAGAAACTGGATGTCGGAGGCGAACTCTTCTTCGCCCTTGCCTTCGGCGACCGTGCGGACGATAAACCCGCCGGCGGGCGGCTGAAGCGCTCTGACAATATGGCGCAGCCGGTCGCGCTCACGCTCGTCCCGGATTCGTCGGGAGACACCGACGTGGTGGGCCTGCGGCATATACACCAGGTAGCGCCCCGGGAGAGAGATGAAGGAGGTGATGCGGGCCCCCTTCGTTCCGAGCGACTCCTTGGAGACCTGGATGAGTACCTCTTGCCCCTTCCGGAGCAGATCCTCGATGGGAATCGCGGCTTCGCGACGTCCCACCTCTTCCACCTCCAGGTCTTCCTCCTCACTCTCGGAGAGGATGAGCCGCTCATAGTCGCCGAGGTTGGCCGTGTAGTCCCCTCCATAGAGAAAGGCGTCTTTCGGGAGCCCCACGTCCACGAAGGCCGCCTGCATTCCGGGCAGCACGTTGGTCACGATCCCCCTGTACACGTTCCCCACGATGGAACGCTGACGCGTGCGCTCCAGGTAGAGCCCGGTCAGGAGGCCACCCTCCTGAATGGCGACCCGGGTTTCCGTGATGCCTTCGTTCACGACAATGCGCTTCCCCACACCACTACCCAATATAGCTGCTTTCCATATTAGCCAAACTGCCGCATCCTGACCGAGAGCAGGAGACCGATGGCAGCCAGGGTGACGACCATGGAAGACCCTCCGTAGCTCATCAGCGGGAGCGGGAGCCCCACCACCGGGAGAAGCCCCATGACCATCCCCATGTTGATGAGCGTTTGAGTCGCGAGAAGCGCAACCACGCCCAGGGCGACGAGACGTCCCTTTTGATCCCTCGCGGTGGCGGCGATCTCGAAGCCGCGGAGGAGGAGACAGCCATAGCACAGGATCAATACGAGGCACCCGACGAAGCCCCACATCTCGGCGAACGCAGCAAAGATGAAGTCCGTATGGCGCTCCGGAAGAAAGGCAAGCCGCCCCTGCGTGGCGTCCACGATTCCTTTACCCAGGAGCTGTCCGGAGCCAATGGCGATTTTGGACTGGATGAGATTGTAGGAGGTCCCCAGGGGCTCGCGAACCGGATCCAGGTACACGAGGATCCGCATGCGCTGGTAGTCTTTCAGGAAGTGCCAACCCAGCGGGACCCACGCCAGGGAGGCCAGCGAAAGCCAGCTGAACTCCCGGAGCGGGACTCCCGCGCCGACGAGAAGCGCCAGGAGCAGGGGAAGAAGCACGACCGCGCTGCCGAGATCGGGCTGCCTCACGATCAGGGCGCACGGCACGACCAGAAGTCCGAGAGCGAGCCACTGGGTCCCCCGCGCCGAAGGTTGGGCCCAGCGGGAGGTGAGCACCCAGACCAGGGTCAGGATGAAGATCAGCTTGAAGAGTTCAGCAGGCTGAAACGACACCAGGCCCAGCGGGAGCCAGCGCCGCGCTCCCGACACCGTGCGCCCCATCGTGAGGACAACCAGCAGGAGCCCAAGGCCGGCCATGTAGAAGAGCGGGGCCGCGCGCACCAGGGTCCGGTAGTCCACGCTGGCCACCACCACGAGGGCGAGGAGGCCCACGCCGACCCAGGAGAGCTGGCGCCAGGCGATACCGCTCCCCCCGCGACCTGGGGCGAGGCTCCACAAGGTGATGAGTCCCACGGCGACCACCGCCAGGGCCGATGCCAGCAGAAGCCAGTCTACGTTCTGAAGGAGCCGGCGGTCAATCTTGAACATCAGCCGTTCGCTCCCACCATCGCAACTTTCTCGAGGAAGATCCCCTGGAGGATCTGGCGGGCAATCGGCGCCGCGGTTTGTCCGCCCCTCCCGCCCCGCTCAACGAGGATCACAACCACGACCTGGGGATCGTTGACGGGTGCAAAGGCCGCGAACCAGGCGTGATCCGGGCCGCGAGCCGCGCGGTTCTTGCTTACGATCTGAGCGGTGCCGGTCTTCCCTGCTGCGTCCAGTCCCGGGAGCCGGGCAGCGGCGCCGGTGCCGCCATCGTTCACGACGCCCCAGAGGCTCCGACGCAGGAACTCCCAGACCACGGGAGAAAGCTCCACGGAGCCAGTCAAGCCGTTGGCCTCCGAATAGAGGAGCCTGCTGTCCGGTGCCTCCACGCGCTGGACGAGCCGGGGCTTCCAGAGAATCCCCCCGTTAGCGACTGCCGCCATCATCCGCGCGACCTGGAGCGGGGTCACCAGGAGTTGTCCCTGGCCGATCGAGATGTTCACCGTGTCGCCAGGATGCCAGGCCGGGCCGCGCCGCCCGCGCATCAACAGAGGAACCGGCACCAGGCCGGGTTTCTCTCCGGGCAGCGCAATCCCCGTCGAGGCGCCAAGACCGAAGGCCTGCGCGTAACGGGCGATGGCCTCGATCCCGACCTTGAGGCCGAGCTGGTAGAAGAACGTATTGCAGGAGTGGACGATGGCTTGATAGAGATTAATCTCTCCCCGGTCCTTGTCCTCCCAGTTCCCGAAGACCCGTTGCCCCAGCTGAAAGCTCGGAGGGCAGCGCAGCCGATCGAACGGGGTGATCACCCCTCCCTGAAGCGCCGCGGCGGCCACGACCACCTTAAAGAGGGAGCCCGGCGCGTACTGGCTCTGGATCGCCCGGTTGAGCAGCGGCGACCGGGCATCGTTCACCAGCCGGAGCCAGGCTTCCCTGCCGAGCGGCCCGGTGAACTGGTCCAGGTCGAAGGCCGGGCTCGACGTGAGCGCCAGGACGTCGCCGTTCCGGGGGTCGAGGACCACGACCGATCCCCGAAGACCGCCCATGGCACGCTCGACGACCTCCTGAATCCTGCGATCCACGGTGGTGACGACCTGGGCTCCCGGCTGGGGCTCCTGCCGGCGCACCACCTGGACGGGTCGACCAAGGGCGTCCACCTCGATCTGCTCGCCGCCGTCCCGGCCGCGCAGGTACTCGTCCAGGAGCCGCTCGAGCCCGCTCTGCCCCGCCATGTCTCCGCGCCGGTAGCGCCCCTGCTTGATCTGGCCCTCGCTCACTTCCCGCACGTAGCCGAGGAGGTGGGCGGCGAAGCGACTTGTGGGGTAGGCCCGTTGGGGTTCCACCTCCACCACGACGCCCGGCAGCTCCAGCTTCCACTCCTCCACCCGGGTGGCCTCTTCCAGTGTGAGCCCCCGGCGCACGCGCACCGGCATGAAGGAGTCCGGTGGCACCCGCTCCAGGGTCTGGACCAACTCCGCGTACGGGATCTTGAGGTGGATGGCGAGGCGAGCCAGGACTGTCTCCTGGTTCTCCATCTCGTGGGGGATCAGCGAGAGGGTGAAGGTGGGGCGGTTGTCCACCAGGGGCAACCCGTTGCGATCGAAGAGGATCCCTCGGGGCGCCGCGATGGAACGGACGCGGATCCGGTTCTTCTCCGACAGGTCGCGGAGGCGGCTCCCTTCCAGAACCTGAAGGTACCAGAGCTGCCCGAGCACGACCAGGAAGCCGGCGAGGGCCACGCCCGTCATGACCAGGATTCGGCGGTGCCAGGAATCCTTATGGGCGGAGGCCATGGTCAGCCGTTCCGGTGAGTCTCGACCCAGACGAGCGTCAAGACCAGAGCCGAGCCCAGGAAGCCGTTGTACAGGGCTTGCGGCAGGATCACGTGGAGCATCAGATCGGAGAGGGAAGCGGGAAAGTGAAACAACTGGAGGATCCCATAGCGGGCGACCCCCTCCGCCAGTGAGAGCAGGACGATTCCGGGAACCTGAACCAAGGGGTTCGACACGTCGAGGCGGTCGCGGAGAAGCCCGACCCCGAATCCCGCCAGCGCCTTGGTGAGCGCCTGGGCTCCGACAAAGCCGCCCCCTGTCACGTCCTGAATGAGCCCGGCGAAGAAGCCCGAGAGGCAGCCGATCTCAGGGCCTTTGTGGAGGCCGAGCAGGACCGCGACAATCAGCGGAATATCCGGGGTCGCTTCGCCGATCATGAGCGCGGGGGCTACGGTGGTTTGAGCGAGACCACCTCCGAAAATCATGAGGGCGAGGGTCAATCGCATCGTGAGTCACCGAGAAAAATCGGGATCCCTCATCCAGACGGGACCGCGAAGTATGGAGAGAGGTCCGCCCCGGACTGCTCGGTCAAGAGGAGCACCTCTTCCACGCGGGCAAAGTCCACCACCGGGACAAGCCGCGCGAATTGGAACAGGGCTGAGCCCCGACCCTCGACCTGCGCGACCTGCCCCACGGGCAGGCCCTTCGGGAAGAGGCCGCCGAGCCCCGAGGACACGATCAGGTCGCCCACCTGGATGCTTCCACCCTCGCGAGCCAAGAACTTGAAGCGAAGCCTGCCCCCCGGCTCCCCCTCCACCATGCCCGGGGTACGCGTGCGCTGAACCATGGCGCCCACCGCAGAGCTGGGATCGTTGAGGAGCTGGACCACCGCCAGGTTCCCCCGCACGATCGCGACGCGGCCCACCAGACCGTCGGGCGCGATCACCGGGGTGAGCGGCTGGATTCCGTTGCGCCGACCGCGATTCACGGTGAGCGAGCGGACCCAGCCGCCCCACTCCTTGGCGATAACCTCAGCGGGCAGCGTCGCAAGCGGCAGCCGCTCCCGGAGGGCAAGGAGGCGGCGGAGGCGGAGGTTTTCCACCTGGGTCTCCGGCATCCGGAGGGCCTCCACGCGCAGCCGATCCACTTCTTCGCGGAGGGCGCGGTTCTCCACGAAGAGATTCTTCCACTCGCGATACGTGGACCAAAGAGCGAGGGCGGATCGGTGGAGCCGGGTGATGAGTGTTTGGACGGGCGTGGTGATCCAGGCAACGCCCTCCCCCGCCCCTCCCGCTCCCCGGGTCTGCAAGGTCAGGAGGAGGAGGCAGACCAGGAGCACCGAGATTAAAAGCACGTACTTACGATCTCTCACCTATGGCCCTCAGCCGTGGCGGTCCCCGACTCAGCTCCGCGACAGCGCCGGCCACCCGAGCTCCGTTGGAGGCCGGGCGTCCACGCTTCTAAGTGGGGATCGCCACCTTCTTGAGGAGGTCTAGTTCGTCCAGGACCTTGCCGGTCCCGAGGGCCACGCAGGAGAGGGGGTCGTCGCTCTGGGAGACGGGGAGGTTGGTCTCTTGGCGGAGGAGCATATCCAGGCCCTTGAGCAGCGCCCCGCCCCCCGTGAGGACGATCCCCTTGTCCACGATGTCCGCCGCCAATTCCGGCGGCGTCCGCTCGAGACAGGTACGAACTGTCTCCACGATTGTTGCCACGGGCTCCCGAAGGGCCTCTCGCACCTCCTCTTCGGTGATGATAATGGTCTTGGGGATCCCGTCGATGAGGTCGCGCCCTTTGACCTCCATGGTCGGGCGGTCGCCCATGGGGTAGGCCGACCCGAGCGTGATCTTCAGCTCTTCGGCGCGCCGCTCGCCCACCAGGAGGTTGTAGTGCTTCTTGATGTACTGGATGATGGATTCATCCATCTCGTCGCCTGCGATCCGGACGGACTTGCAGTAAACGATCCCGGACAGGGAGATGACCGCGACCTCGGTGGTCCCGCCCCCGATGTCAACGATCATGTTGCCGCCCGGCTCCTGGATGGGCAACCCCGCGCCGATGGCTGCCGCCATCGGCTCCTCGATCAGATAGACCTCGCGCGCCCCGGCTTGCATAGCCGAGTCCCTCACGGCTCTTTTCTCGACCTGTGTGATCCCGGACGGCACGCCGATGACGATGCGCGGACGCACCAGCGTGCGGCGCCGGTGGACCTTCGAGATGAAGTAGTGGAGCATCTTTTCGGTGACGTCGAAGTCAGCGATGACCCCATCCTTCAGGGGGCGGATGGACACGATGTTCCCCGGCGTCCGGCCCAGCATGGCCTTGGCCTCATGGCCCACGGCCAGGACCGAGTTGTCGGCTTGGTGAATCGCCACGATGGAGGGTTCGTTCAGAACGATCCCCTCGCCCCGGACATACACCAAGGTGTTGGCCGTACCGAGGTCAATGGCAAGGTCATTGGAAAACATACCGGCAAGGGCGTCGAAGAGCATCTAACCAACCTCTGAATTGCTATTTATTTCAATCTAGCACGACGCCTATCCCCCCTCAAGAAAAACTACAAAGAGGTCTGGCTTAGCCCGAGCCCGCGAGATAGGCAAAATCTCCAGTTTTTTAGGTGGTTAGGACGATCCGATGAGCTGCCTTGACAGCGCTACACCCCCAGCCGACAATGGCCCCACTGTGAGCGCCGACGAGATCGAGATCTGGTTCGAGAAGGGAGTGACGGATGGGCTCCCCGTGGTCCCGCCCACCCGCGAGCGGGTGGAGCTGATGCTGGGGGGGACGCGCCGGGATCGTGAGGAACTTGTCGGGCTCATCCCCCCCAACTACGGCCGCGCCACCGTGGAGAAGATCGCGATCAACGCGGTCATGGCCGGCTGCCAGCCCGAATATCTCCGGGTGGTGATCGCCGCGGTGGAGGCCGCCGCTGACCCGGTCTTCAACCTCCACGGTCAATCAGCCACCACGCACTTCGCGGCGCCGCTCATCATCGTCAACGGACCCATCCGGAATGCGATCGGCCTGAACTGCGGGGCGGGAGTGTTCGGCCCCGGCTTCCGCGCCAACGCCACGATCGGCCGGGCCCTGCGTTTGGTCATGATCAACCTGGGCGGCGTCAAGCCCGGGGAGATCTCCATGTCCACCTTCGGCCACCCGGGCCGCTACACGTACTGCATCGGGGAGTACGAGGAGGTCTCGCCGTGGCAGCCGCTCCACGTTGAGCGCGGCTTCCGCGGGACGGACAGCACGGTGACCCTTTTCTCCGGCGAGGCTCCCCACGGCATCAACGACCACGCTAGCCGGACGGCCCCCCAGCTCCTCGCCTCGATCGGGTGGTCAATGACCGGGATCTGGAACCACAAAAATTTCCCCGTGTACGGTCACACGCTTCTCGTCATCGGGCCCGAACACGCCAAGACCATTGCCGAAGAGGGCTGGTCCAAGCAGGACATCAAGCAGTTTCTCTTTGACACGATCCGCCGACCCTACCGGGAGCTGGCCGCTGGCCCCGACGGGGCCGAAGGCAGCCGCCTGAGGTTCGACGCGTCCACTCACGCTCCCGACGAGTTGGCCCCCAAGTTCCCCTCTCCGGAAGAAATCATGGTTGTTGTAGCAGGGGGAACCGCCGGCCGCTTTTCGGTGGCCATCCCCGGGTGGCTCGGGGGAAAGCACGGCTCGCAGCCGGTGACGAGCCTGATCAAAAATCACACTTGACAGGCGCCGTAAAACCAGTGTATTGTTCAATTCGGTTTTGGATAGATCGTCTTGTTCGTTCGAGAAGTTTGCGGAACGGAATCGCTCGGTTTAAGGGTATGACGCCGTGAGGACCGAGGTCCCGCGGCGTTTTTTTGTGGCTCCCCTTAGGGGAGCACCTCCGGCCATGGGGGCCGGAGGCATCACCAGGGCGGCAACGCCCGAAGGAGAAAGAGGAAGAGAGGCATGGCACAGGGAACAGTGAAGTGGTTCAACGACGCGAAGGGGTATGGCTTCATCCAGGTGGAGGGCGGCGAGGACGTCTTCGTCCATTACAGCGCCATCCAGTCCCAGGGCTTTAAGAGCCTGGCCGAGGGTGACCGGGTCGAGTTCGAGGTCACCAAGGGGCCCAAGGGGCTCCAGGCCTCGAACGTCCGCAAGGCCTAGACCTGTCGCGGACAGCGAGACGGCCCGCTGGGGCAGCCCAGCGGGCCGTTTTTTATTCAGAAACAGACAAAAAAGAACCCCGACGGCGCATGAAGGTTCGGAGAGGCCGAACTCCCCCGCTGGTGAGCGGCGGGACCGTCGGG
>CAYFIG010000068.1:7453-8702 GCA_964342905.1 uncultured bacterium | reverse complement strand
GGCGTGGACCCGGGAAACCTTCCGCTACGAAGGGAAGTTCTGGACCATCCCGCCGCCGGACACCCTGTGGCCCATACCGGCCACTCGGAAATGGGGCCGGGGCGTGGACGCCCTGGATCGGCTGGTTGAAGTCGGAATCGCGCCCCGCCCGCTCCAGAAACCCCACCCCCCGATCTACGGCCCCTTCGCCTTCAGCATGAGCACGGTGCGCTACTGGGCCCGGGTGGGCGGGATCCCCGTCCTCCTCTCCGGCGACCTCGACTTCTGCAAGGGCCTCTTCACCGTGTACCGCGAGGAAGCGGCCCAGGCGGGGCGCGACCTGAAGTGGGGAGAGTCCATCGCCCTGGGCGGTTTCGTTTCCGTCGCCTCCGATCCGGGGAAGGCCGAGAAATTCGCCGAACCTTATCGCTTCGCCTTCAACGAGTGGTTCAACCCGTTCGGGTTTCCCATGGGACTGGAGCTGATCGGCGACCCGGACTCCATCAGCCGCCAGATCGAGATCCTGCACCGGGCCCTTCACTTCGACGAGTTTTTCATCTGGCTGAACCAGGGCCTCTCGCCGCACGCGCAGGTGCTCGAGAACCTGGAGCTGTTCGCCTCGAAGGTGATGCCCCGCTTCAGCTGAGCGGCGTCATGCATTGAGTCAAGTAGCTTCGAACCGGGACCAGCCGCTTCGCTACCGGGTCCACTTCGAGCGCGAATTCCTCTAGAGTCACCGCGCCCAAGATGGCCGGCCCGCCGTTGGGCCAGATCAGACAAACCGTCGGGAGTTCCTGGCCCTCCAACGCGAGCAAGAGTATCCCAAAGGGCCATTCCTCTTCGCGCCCGTCGGCGAGCAAGACTCGTCGCTTGCCGATTGGCTCACAGCCGAGAGCTTCCACCTCGTCCCGGGGCAGTGTCATGTAGGTGGCACCGGTGTCTACCAGGACAGGCAGGGTTCGACTCGGGGCGGGCTCCCGAAGGTTTTTTACCGTCACTTCGATTCGAAATGTTCCCACTATCCTGTTCCTCGCGGTTCAGTGTACCACACGATGATGAAATCCCGTTGACTTCTCGCCTCAGGGTAGTGTCCTAATTTGAGCGCCAGAATCTCACGATCAGAATGGCTTGCCGCCGGTTCACCCGGCCCACGAACGCCTTCAGCAAGAAGCTAGAAAACTTGAAGGCGGCGCTGGCCGTGCATTTCGCTTATTATAACTTTGTTAGGATTCACCGGAGCCTTCGGGTGACCCCGGCGATGGCGGCGGGC
>CAYFIG010000068.1:6869-7443 GCA_964342905.1 uncultured bacterium | reverse complement strand
CAGATCGAGCGTGGGAAATATCTGAATTCCTGGATTCAGCCCAGAATGTCGGGGGAAAGCTAAATGGCCGCTGACCGGATTACCAGTCGTCCCAGCAAGTGGGCTAAGGCGCAAAAGTTATTGGCGGGCTATTTTATCCTTGCCGGACTCTCGGCCATGCTCAGAGATCTGATCCCACCAACTGTGAAGCCGACAGTGGAAAATGTTGTTAGGTTTTTGGTGTACGCTGCCTTCATCCTGCTGGGTTTATGGTTGTGGCGGCGACTTCCAAGTTGGCGAAAGCTATTCCCGCCCAAGCAAGACAGGCCCAATTAGGATACCCCTGCAAACTTGTCTGGGCAGCAGGCGGGTCTACGCAGGGATGCTATGTGCAGCGGTATGAGGAAAGAAGACGTTGAACACGAGGTAACGATTTTGCTCCTTCGTGAGGTGCCAATGGGATGCCCAAGAAAAGAAGTCAAAACAGCAGGAATTTACAAGTGCCTGTGTTGTAAACGACACTGGGCGATTCTACGGAAGGCAGACCATTTTCCAGTCTGTCCTTATCGTCCCCACGTGACGCCCTATTGGGTTT
>CAYFIG010000068.1:0-6859 GCA_964342905.1 uncultured bacterium | reverse complement strand
CCCGCCTCAGGCTCCTACGAGCCATTGAATAAGCCGAACAGTCAGGATCGCCAACGCGGGGACATACACGAGATCAATCACGTACCAGCACGTCCATCCGAGCAGCACCAAAATGTTCTTAGGTCTCGCGCCGATCTTCATAGCCATTACGCTCCGCACCTTCGCCGCATTCATAAGTGCTCCGGGAAAGGCTAGAAGGGAGGCTATGAAAATGCCAGGAAAGATTAAGATCACAGTAGAGAGACTCAGAAGTCGGCCGGTGACGAAGTTGTAGATCAGTCCGGCGAGTAGCCACAGGAAGATTTGGCCCTTTGCCTCGTGCGTCGCAAAGCGGTCCCACAGCTTCCAGGCCTCTTCTTCCGGACTCACAAATGTTCCTTTGCGTCGTGGCTCAACGAGAACGACATCGAACCTTGCTGTCATTCAATAAGACAAAGCACGATCTCCACGGCGCCGTCGCTCTGTGCTATGAGAAACGCTTGGAGTTCGCCCTGGCCGTGAAAATTGAAATCTGGTCGGACTACAATGTACGCGATCCTTCTTTGAATAGTTGCGACTTGGTACGCGAGCAGCTGATTACGCGCCTTATCTATCGCAGCAAGCAGCTTTTTCTTAACCGCTTCAGAAAGGTTATACTCCGCGCGTACAGCATTGCGGTCCTCAGCAGGGATCTCAAAGTAATCCTTCTGTGTTTCGGACTCGTTTACGGTCTTGACCTCCATGAGGACTACGGATGCGTTTTGGCGGGCTTTCAGGTCAGGAGTGAGGGCGTGCTGTTGTTCTTCGATGAATTCAATGTCCTGTAGCCTTCTCGCTTCAGGAAAAGATAACCTTTCACTTCATGAAAGCACTCAAAGAGTTGATTCGAGTACCCCCACCTGTCGACCTTATGAACGTAGTTCTTGGCCTTCAATTTGAACTGGTTCCAAGCAACAGGGTCAAGCTCTTCGAGTTCAGCTTCAAGAGAACCGAGTTTGGAGTCTTGTGCGGCTAAGGCGGCCGCAACTCCCGGCTGCTGGAACCAGTTATGAGGGGAGGTTCGATCGCTCTCGAAGTAGAGCTCGAAAAGCCGGGGAAAGGTATCAAGCCAGCTCGGAAATTGGACGCTCACGGAGGCCGTGGCGGCGTCAGGCGACGACCTTCTTCTCTCTGAGCGCCTTGATCTCCTCGGGCGTCATCCCGAGGGCCTTGAGCACCTCGTCGGTGTGCTCGCCCCGGTAGGGCGCCGCGTGGCGGACCGAGCCTGGCGTTTCGGAGAGCTTGATCGCGATCCCAAACTCTTTCACCTTGCCGATCTCGGGATGCTCGGTCTCCACCACCATCTGACGGTGCCGGATCTGCGGGTCCTCAACCATCTCCTCCACGTCGTACACCTTCCCCACGCAGACGTCGTGCTTCACGAGAAAGTCGAACCACTCGTCCCGCGTCCGGGTCCGGATAAGGGCCTCGATCTCCTCGCGCGCCCGGACTTCCTCGGCGTTGGCGACGCGCACGAACTGGTCTGGCTTGCGGGCAAACTTGGCGAACTCCGGCCGGTTAATCGCTTTGCAGAAGTTCTCCCAGAGCCAGGGTTCGGTGCAACCGATGGTGAGGAGCTTTTTGTCCTTGGTCTCGTATGCCGCGTAGTAGGGGTAGGAGCCGCCGAGAAAGCCTCCGCCTCGCCGCGGGGCCAGCCCGTCAGAGAAGAAGAAACGGAGGTTGGGGGTGGCCGCGAGGAGTGAGAGCGTGGTGTCCAGGTAAGAGATATCCACGTGCTGGCCCTTGCCGGTCCGCTCGCGGGCGAAGAGGGCGAGGACGATGCCCAGCGCGCCGTGGAGGCTGGCTCCGCCATAGTCGGCGATGATGTTGAGCGGGATGGCGGGCTTTCGGTCGGGCTCGCCGATGAGGCCGAGGACCCCCGCGAGGGACAAATAGTTCAGGTCGTGGGCCGGGTAGCTCATGTAGGGGCCATCCTGGCCGAAGCCGGAGAGCGAGCAGTAGATGATCCTCGGGTTGATCTTCCGGATGGCCTCGTAGTCGCCGCCAAGGCGCTTCACCACGCCGGGGCGGAAGCCCTCCACGATGACGTCCGCTTTCGCCGCCAGCTTCTGGAAGACGGCCTGGCCGTCGGGGGCCTTGAGGTTCAGCGCGATCGAACGTTTGTTCCGGTTGACGAAGACGAAGGCGGCGCGACGCTTCTCATCTTGCGACTCCGGCTCGCCGTCGGAAGGCGGGGTTTCGATCTTGAGGACCTCGGCCCCCATGTCGGCGAGCAGCATGGTGCAGAGCTCGCCGGGTGTCACCCGCGCCAGTTCCAGGATCTTGATGCCGTCAAGAACTCCAGCCATGATCGACTCCTTTCAGGATGGCGTGTCGCCCGGACACGTGTCGGCGAGGATCGGCGCTCAAGCCTTAGCGCCGGCCCGCTTCTCCCCCGGGGATCTGAATAAAGGGCACAACATTTCCGCCCAGGCTGTACTGGGGGAGCCGGCCGTCCCACCGCGCGAGGTACTGCTGCTGGATCAGGACCGGCGTCAGCGACGCCGCGACCTTGGCGTTGTACGCGGCCTCCGCCTCACCCTTGATGCGCAGGGCCTCGGCGACTCCCTTGGCTTCCTCCCGCGCGCCGTCGCCCTTACCCTTGGCCTGTGCGGCGACGATCTCGGCCTGCCGCTGGGCCTGGATCAGCTCGTAGCGCTTCTGCTCCGCCTTCTGCTCCTCGATCTGCTTGGCCTCGATGGCTTTCTCGTAGGCCGGATCAAACCGGATGTTTGCCAGGGCTGCCTCCTTCATTTCGACCCCGTACTTGCCGAGCCAGACTGTCAGGTCGCGCTGGATGTCAGACTTGATGATCGGGCGCTTCAGGAGAATTTCGGCAGCGTTGTGCTCCGCGGTTTTGGCCTTGAGGATCTCCTGGGCCGCAGGGTCGACGATCACCCCCGAGTAGCCGACGCCGATTGTTTTGAACACCTCGGGCGCCCGGTCCGGCATCAGCCGGTAGTTGAGGACCATATCCACGTGGACGGCCTGGAGATCCTTGGACGCCGCGTCGTACCTCGCGGTGTGCTTTTTCACGCGCGTATCCATGGTCTCGATGTCGTAGAGCGGGTTCCACACGACGTTCAGCCCCTCGCGGAGCGGGATCGGTTCCACCTGACCGAAGAGGACCTTGACGCCGACGTGACCTGCCGGGATGATGCGGAGGATCGAGAAGGCGACGATCACGGTAGGGACCCCGATGGCGACCACCAGGACCGTCCGCAGCACCATCGAGCGGAACCCCATTGGGAAGACGTCCAGCCGACGGCGAAGCGCGGCGTGGATCGCCAGACCTGCCACCAACACGATCCCAGCGAAAATCAGCTTTGCCATTCTCGCTCCTCCTTCTTCCTGTTACCGATCGCTTCCGTCGCTGCGGAGAACCTTGCCCGGCAACGCACCGGTGTGGCGGCCATCTTGATAGAGGATCGCGCCGGAGACAACGGTTGAATGAATCCCTTTTGCCCGCGCCACCAGCCGTTTGCCGCCGCCGGGGAGGTCCCAGACGTACTCCGGCGCCTGATCGTCCACGGTGTCCGGGTCGAAGAGAACCAGATCTGCCGCCATTCCCGGAGCAATCACGCCCCGGTCTGGGATCCCGAAGAACTCGGCGACCTCGGAGGTCAGCCGCCGCACACCCTGCTCCAAGGTGAGGGCCTGGCGCTCGCGCACCCACTTGCCGAGGAGATAGGTGGCGTAGCCGGCGTCGCAGAGCTGGTCCACGTGGGCCCCGCCATCCGAGAGGCCGATCAAGAAGCGCGGATCGGTGACCAGGGGCTTCACACCCTCCGGCTCCTGGTTGAGGATGGGGAAGTCGAAGAGAGTTTCCAGATTGTCCACGAGCGAGAGATCGAGCAAGGTGTCCGCTGGCTCCGTGCCGCGCTCCGCCGCGACCTCGGCCACGGTCTTTCCGATGAGGCGCTGATTTGCCTCAGCCACCGCGTCGCGGAGCGTGATCCGAGCCCACTGACCCCGGAACATCCGGCGCCGATCCATCTCCTCATGCCAGGCCTTCCTGAATTCGAGGCTCGCGTAGAGCGCCTTCTGCTCCTCCACCGTCCGGTTGAAGGCTTGGGCCCAGCTTTTGAGCGTGGCGAAGATAAACGGATTCTTTAGCGTGAACTGGACCCTGAGCGGCCGGCAGGAGACCTGGGGAACCGCGCGGTTCCGGCCGAGGAGCGGCTTTACCCGCTCCAGCAGCTCTTCATGGGCGCCGGGCTTTCCCGGCCGGGCGAAGATGGCGAGGTAGGTCACCGGGCGTCGGCTCTCTTCCACGAGCAGGGCGAGGGTCGCCAGCTCCTCGTCGGTCACCCGGTCGGGGAGCGAAGTAATGGCGGCTTCGATAGCGCCGCGCCCCAGGTCCCGGAGCACATGGCTCAAGGCTCGAAGCTCGGCGGGGCTCGCATTCCGGCAGGCGAGGGGCCGCCCCTGGTGGCCGATGTGGTTCTGGAGGATCGTGGTCGAGAAACCAAAGGCGCCGGCTTCCAACGCGTCCTTGAGGAGCCCAGCCATGCGGATGATCTCGGCCTCGGTGGCCGCGCGCTCGAAGGAGGCTTCACCCAGGACGTAGTGGCGGAGCGGGGTGAGGGCCACGAGCGGAGCGACGTTAATCCCCAGGCCCCGACGCTGGAGAACTGCCAGGTATTCGCCGAAGTGTTCCCACTCCCAGCTGATCCCCCGCTGCATGACCTCAAAGGGAATCGCCTCCACGTTGACCAGGTCCCACATGAGGACTTCGCGAGTCTCCGGGCGACAAGGGGCCACGCCGACCCCGCAGTTGCCCCTCACCACCGTCGTCACCCCGTGCCAGGAGGAGCAGGTGATCAGCGGATCCCAGTTGACCTGGGCGTCGTAGTGGGTGTGCGGGTCAATGAAGCCCGGGGCCAGGACCAGGCCGTCAGCGTCAAGGCGGTGGCGCGTGGCCTCGTGACCTACATCCCCGACAGCGACGATCCGCCCGTCTCTGACCGCCACGCTTCCAGGAAACGCCGGCCTGCCGGTCCCGTCAACAACCACCGCGTCCTTGATCAGCAAGTCGTGCATGAGGACTTCGTCCTAACAGCCGCTACCCTCGCCACACCAGCACGAGACCCCAGACGACGAGGAGGCTGCCAGCCAGTCGGCTGACCAGCCTGCCGCGCGTCAGCACCCGCTCGAGCAGGACAAACCCTGCAATGAGTGCGATCCAGATGAGGTTCATCACGCCGCCGACGAACAAGAGCCCCATCAGCGCCCAGCAGCAACCGAGGCAGTAGGCGCCGTGCTGAAGCCCCATCTGAAAAGCTCCGCTCGCGCCGTCGCGCCAATGGCCGAAGAGGAAGCTCAGCGGGGACTGACACTGTCTCAGACAGGCGTCCTTGAGGGGCGTGAGCTGGTAGACCCCGGCAGCGAGCAGAATCAGTCCCCCCACGAAGGGGTGGGCGATCGTGAGGTTCGGAGAGAGGAGTATCAGCGTGTGAAGACCCCACTGGGCACCAGCCGCCAGGAGGCTGAAGCCCCCCCAGACCAGGAGATACCCGAGGAGGAAGATCCCTGTCGGGACTACCGGGTTCTCCCGAGCTCCTCGCTTTCGATTCACGGAAGAGAAGAGCAACAGCATCGGGGTCGCCGAGGGGAGCATCATGGCGGCCATCATGACCGCCCACATCGCGGCCGTCGTTGCGACCTCACCGATCCTCCAGGGAACCGCCTGGGGCATTGCCATCTGATGGCCCATGGCGACTGCCGAGACGACATCGGCCCGGCGCAGAAGGTCAATCCAGGCAAGGACCGCGAGCGCGGCAAGCCCGAGCGAGACCCACAGGTGGTCCCGCGTGAGCCAGTGTGTCCACGCCTCGGCCAGAGCCGTTTGTTCTTCCGACTTCGGGGACGACACCGTTAGCGTTTGAGCCCCGCCTGGGTGTGCTCGACCACGGCCAGGCTGCTGTGCGTGTTCCTGTGGTCGAACTTGATGGCAGCCGTGCCCTTGAGCACCACGGCCTGGGCCACTTCCATTTCCTTATACTCCATGCCGCCGGGCATCCGCACGACGACCCGCTGCTCGTCGCCCGTCGCCGGCACGGTCAAGGGAGCTGAGACCGTCTCCAGCACACCGGGAATAACCACTCGCGCCTTGCGCTTCTTCTGGTCGAACTCGAAGGTGATCGGCACAAACTGGGTCTCGTGGAATGTCGTCACGATGGAGGCAAGGATCTCAAACCACGGATTCCCTGCCTGGCCGCTCAGGACCTGGAGCAGAGCGTTTCGTTGCGCTTCCGTCGCCTTTCGGTCAATGAAGGGTTGCGCGATCCCGTTCCCTTCGTGGAGGGGCCCGGGCCAGTGATAGGTGACCACCCAGGTGAGACCGTTCAGCTTCACTTTGCCGAAGTGGCTAGGTCGGAAGCTCACGCAATGGATCCAAGGGTCACGTCCATCGGGCAGGGGACGCCTGGATGACGTCCCTCTGGGCGCTCGCCCGTTCATCTGTAGCAATCAGGAGCCTGTTTCACGGTCTGCCAGAACACCGGATCGTGGCTGGGGAAGATGCGGCCCTTCACGAGCCGGGCAACGGTCTTGAGCCGCTTGATCGAATGAAGCGCCTGGGTCGGGTTCCAGACCACCCCCGGGACCCGCTCGTGGTCAATGTGCTCCTGCCAGTAGCAAGAGTCTCCTGCCAGGATGATGGGTCCCGACCCCGGCAGCTCCACCAGGAGCGACTGGTGGCCCGGCGTGTGGCCGTCGCTTCGGAGCAGTGTCACTCCGGGCACCAGCTCCAGGTCCCCTTCGATGAGCCGCCACCGGTAGCCGGGCAGGTCGAAGTTCTTCCGGTAGTAAAGAGAGGCGAAGAAGGCGGCCGGGTAAT
>CAYFIG010000067.1:0-8732 GCA_964342905.1 uncultured bacterium | reverse complement strand
TCACAAATGGCTTGACAGGTGGCCACGGGGAAGGCTCTAAGCTATTGAATTTTCTAAACTTTACTTTGTGGGTGGACGGGCGGTAACCCTGGTGGCAGTGACCTCCACCCAGGTGTACCACCACCCCTCATAGATCTGGACCTGGAGGGAGTTCCCGTCCTTCTCGTAGACCTGGGTGGTTCCCTGTTTGGAGAAGGTGGTGGAGCTGATGTGGCGCCAGCCGTTGGCCTCAAGCGTGGTGCGGAAGGCGAGGGTCAAGCTCTCGGGTTGGATCCGCCCCTTGTAGAAAAGACGGGCGGCCTTGACGGTCGGAGATTCGATGATGGTGGTCTTGTCCAGGTCGAGGGTGAGGCCCTTGGGGACCGGGATGTCCTCGAACTCGCTCCTGACGGGTCGGGGCGGCGCGCTCGCGCACCCAACTGCAACGAGGACGATCAGTGAAAAAAGCGCACACCCTCTGACTCGGCGCATATTCCCTCCCCCAACAATCTCGATAGCTTTTGCAAATCCTACTACACGCTGCGGGGGGCAGCCCAAGCAAATTCTGCGTGATATAATTCGAATGATTTCAGAGGCCTTGATGACGCGCCGTTCTCCCCTCCTCCGCGCTGTCGCTCTCGGCCTGGTGGTTGCCCTCCTGGCCGGTTGCGCCAGCACCCAGGTCCCGCCCATGGGGTATCAGGGCCAGCCCTTCAGGGCTGAGCCCGACGAGCGTCAGCTCTGGGCCCAGGCCGACAAGGAAGCCGAGAAGCTCGAGAAGCTCAACAAGCTCTACGACGACCCGCTCCTCGAGGAGTACCTGGCGACGGTGGCTGACCGCGTGATTCCCGACCAGGTGAAAGCGGCGGGCGGCCCCGGCTTCCGCTTCGCGGTCTTCAAGGAGCCGAACCTCAACGCCTTCGCGATGCCCAACGGCCGGGTCTTCATCCACACCGGGCTCCTGGCCCGGCTGGAGAACGAGGCCCAGCTCGCCACGATCTTGAGCCACGAGCTGACTCACGTGACGCACCGCCACTCGCTCAAGGCGTTCCGCGATGAGCGGAACAAGCGTATCTTCTTCGGCGTCGCGGGGATCGCTGCCAGCATCGGGGTCGCCGCTGCGGCTGGCGAGCAAGCGCGGCGCGGCGATCCAGTCGGCGCCGCGGTCCTGGCGCAGGCAGGCAACATCCTGCTGCACATAGGGCTGCCCATCGCCTACAGAGCGGCCGTCACGGGCCATCACCGCGATCTGGAACGCCAGGCCGACGAGGAAGGGATGGCGCGGCTCGTCAAGGCCGGCTACGACCCGAAGGAAGCCCCCAAGGTTTTCGAGCTTCTCAGGAAGGACTACGGCGACCGCGGTCCGATCGAGACGTTCTTCTTCGGGAACCACCCGCGGCTGGCCGAGCGCATCGAGACCACCAGTCATCTCCTTCAGACGCGCTACGCTACCGAGGCTGCTAAGGGGATCGTGGACACCCCCGAGTTCCCGCTCCGCATGCGGACTGTGGTCCGGGAGAACGCTCTCCTGGACATCCGCGCCGGCCGCTTCAACCTCGCCAAGGCCCAGCTGGATCGCGTGCTGGCCCTTACCCCGAAGGATCCGACCGCCCAGCTCTACTACGGCGACCTCCACCGGCTCCAGTCCCAGCGCGCGAAAAACCCGGCCGACAAGCAACACCTCGCCCGGCTCGCCATCGAGCGCTACGAGCAGTCCGCCGCGCTGGACCCCACCTTCCCCGATCCCTTCCGCCAGCTCGGCTTCCTCTACTACCAAGAGGGCGAGCGCGATCGGGCCCGCGAGGCCTTCCAGAAGTACCTGGCCCTCAAGCCCGCCGCCCCCGACGCCCGCCGCATCAAGGAGTACCTCCTCGAGCTGAACTGATAAGATTCCCGCGTCAGTCCGAGTGGAAGGGCGCAGGGGCGGAGCGCGGAGACCCGGGGCCGATCAGCGGGCGACCCTCAGGCAGGGGACGACTTCTCGACGTAGTGCTGAATCGCGCGCAGATAGTCGGGGATGTCTTTCACCGCGCCCTGGAGGGCCTCATACACTCTGGCCTGGTCGACCTCATCGTATTCGTGCACGAGCCGGTTTCGCAATCCCGCGCAGGCCGCGATACGCGCGGCGAAGTTGGGCGGGAGGACCTGCAAGGTTCCCAAGCGGATGAACGAGTCGTAGTAGTCGGTCGGGGGCGGATGGCCGGTCTCGACGATCAAGTGGTAGTTGATGTCAATCATCCGGCCAACCATCCGCTCAAGAAGCCGTTCCGCCACCAGCTGATCCCTGAGCGAGGCCAGATACTCGTCCGGGCTTTTCACGGCGATTGTACTGAGCTCTTTTAGGTCCCCAGTGATAAGCATAAGCTTCCGGGTGACCAGCTCGGCATCGATCATGAGGCAGGCGTGGGGGTGAGGCTTCGCCTGACGAAGTCGCGTTCCAGCGCGAGGTACTTCCGGTGATCCTGGTAGCGCTTAAAGGCGTAGATCCGAAGCTCCTGGAGCCGTCGAACGGGCCCGTGCAGGAGATAACACGAATCCGTGATCCTTTTCAGCAGCAGCGGATCGGCCTGGTTGATCAGCACCAGATCCACCTCGCGATCCGGAAAGAGTGCCTGGAGGTCATGGAGGAGGTCGGCGTACTCCTGGGACGAAAGGGACGGCCGGTCCAGGAGGACTGCGAGATCCGCGTCGCTTCGCGGATGGACGTGTCCGCTCACGGTCGAGCCAAACTGGAGAAGTATCCGAATCCCGTGCTGCTCGGCGATGCTTTTTAACTGTTGGCCCATCCTCGCACCCCTCACGCATTATAGCGAAAGACCGGCTCCCGCGTTATTCCGCGGCGCCGATATCCAGGGCGTCGGAGAGCGTCTTCAGCATCAGGAAGAGGCTCGCCTTGACCTCCGCGTCGTACTCGGCGCTCTCCTCATCATCGCCGTAGAAGACGGTCAGCAGATACTGGATCAGGTTCGGGTGGGGAAACTCCCCGCCGACCTGGACGCTCCGGAGGAAGATCCGCGGGTCAGCGCCCTCCCATTGCTCGAGCCACTCCGTCGTGGCTTCGTACGCCTCCACGATCCGCTCCCGCGCTACCGAGGGGAACGGCGCCCCCAGGCTTGCCTCGAGAATCTTGAAGAGCAGGAAGGCGAGGCCGAGGGCCGCTTTCTGGACAGCCGCATCGAACTCCTTGGTCACGGTGTGGCAGAACGCCGCCACGTGGGGCTGGCGCTGGAGAAACGCTTTTGCCTCCTCCTCCGCTCGCCCCGGCGGGTACGTCGTGATCTCCCGCCACACTTCATCGACCAGCGAGGAGTCAATCGCCCGCACGGAGCCTCCGACAACGAGAAAACCAGTTGCAGGACCCGCGACTTCTACAGTATGGTCAAGGGCGACAGGCATTGTAGCACACCACGACGAGCGGGGTGAGCGATGACCGAGCCGTGCGTTCAGCAGATTAGCAGCGTCCTCCTAATCCTCGGCTTCCTGGGCCAGGCGTGCTTCTCCATGCGCTTCCTTGTCCAGTGGGTCGCGTCCGAGCGGAAGAAAGAGAGCGTGGTCCCGATCTACTTCTGGTACTTCAGTATGGGGGGCGGGTTGGCGCTCCTGACGTACGCCACGCTACGCCAGGACCCAGTCTTCATCGTCGGGCAGGCCGCGGGGCTCCTCGTGTACGCGCGGAATCTCTACCTGATCTGGCGGAAGGCGCGCCCGGTTGAGGTGGCGCAGTGACGACACCCATACGAAGCTGGGGCGCCGGCAACAACCGGCCGATCCTGATGATCCCCGGTCCGACTGAGCTGCCGTGGCCGGTGATCCAGGCGATGAACCAGCCGCCCACGATTCAGTACGACCTGAACTTCGACCTGAACGTCCTCGAGCCCACCTGCCGGGCCCTCAGGGAGATCTTTCAGACTTCCGGAGAGGTCATCCTCATGCCCGGCTCGGGGCGCACCGCGCTCGAGTCCGCGACCGTCTCCGTGGTGGAGCCCGGGGACCGCGTCGTCGTGGTGGTGGCAGGCGTCTTCGGGCTCTTGATGCGCGAGATCATGTCCCGGGTCGGCGCCCAGGTGACCGAGTTCGCCGTGGAGTGGGGGCAGCCGCTGGACTTCGCCGCGCTTGAGCGGACCGTGGAGCGGGTGAAGCCCAAGGCCCTTACCCTGGTCCACAACGAGACCTCCACGGGCACGACGTACCCGGCTGCGGAGGTGGGACGGATAGCCAGACGCGCGGGCACTCTCTTTCTGCTGGACACCGTCTCGTCGCTGGCCGGCCTGGATGTGCAGACCGACGAGTGGGGGGTGGACCTCAACATGACCGGCTCTCAGAAGTGTCTCGCGGCACCGCTGGGTCTCGCGCTCGTGGGAGTGGGCCCGAGGGCTTGGGAGGCCATGGAGCACCGCTCCCGGCGCCCCAGCAGCCTGGTCTACGACCTCCACCTCTGGCGGGAGCTCTGGATTCCGCTCTCCCGAGGGGGCAAGATTCCGGACGGGCAACGCAGGACCCAGCCCATCTCGATCCCGACTCACCTGACTGCCGCGATGCGAGCCGCCACCGACCTCATCATGGAGGAAGGCCTCAGCCACCGCTTTGCCCGTCATGCCGTCGCGGGTCGCGCGTTCAGAGCGGGCCTTGACGCCATGAGGCTCGAGCTCTTCCCCGATCCTTCGGTCGCCTCCGACACGGTCTCCTGCTTCAAGACACCGAACGGAATCGAGGCGGGCGCCGTAGTGAAACAGATGCGCGACCGCTACGGGATCCTGATTGGCACCGGCCTGGACAAGATCCGGGCCACCACTCTCCGCGTGGGGCACATGGGGATCACGGCAAGCCCTCAGTACATTCTGCCCACGCTGTCGGCGCTCGAGCTGGCGCTGAGGGACCTCGGCGGGAAGTGCGAGCCCGGGGCGGGGGTTGCGGCGGCCCAGTCCGTCTTCTCCGATTCAGCGTGACGACCCTCACGGGGTGGGGAGCGCTACTCTCCTCCTGAGGCCCATGCCCGCCATCGTGGTCCCTGACGACTTTCCTTCGGTCTTTGTCGGCACCGAGGCCCACGAGCGGCTCAAGGCCCTCGGCGATGTCCGGATCTTCACCGAACGGGGCGCTGACCAAGAGGCAGAGCTGATCCGGCGGATCGGCAGCGCGGAGGTCGCCATCAACATCCGCGCCCACGCCAAGTTTACCGAGGCGGTTTTCAGGGCCTGCTCCACCCTCAAGCTGGTCTCTGTCTGGGGGACCGGCGTGGATAACATCGACCTCGCCGCCGCCGCGCGGCATGGGGCGACGGTCACCAACACCCCCGCTGTCAATGCCCACGCTGTGGCGGAGCATGCTCTGGCGCTCATGCTGGCCGTCGCGCGACGAATCCCCCGGCTGGACGGGGGGATGCGGAGCGGGACCTGGCCGCGGGAGCTTCTCACTCAGCTCCTGGGCAAGACCCTGGGGGTCTTCGGCCTGGGCGCCATCGGGAGTCGTGTCGCCACGCTCGGACGCGCCATCGGGATGGAACTGCTCGGCTGGAGCGCTCGCGGGGAGGTCAATCGCGCCCGCGCTTTAGGGGGGACGGCGGCGAGCAAAGCGGAAATCCTTCGAGTCGCCGATGTGGTGAGCCTCCACCTTCGGCTCACCCCCGAGACCACCGCCTTCCTCGGACGGGCCGAACTGGCCCTTATGAAGCCGGGAGCGATCCTGGTGAACACCGGGCGGGGGGCGCTGGTGGACCGGCAAGCCCTGTTAGAAGCGCTCCGCGAGCAGCGGATCCTGGGAGCCGGGCTGGACGTCTTCCACGAGGAGCCGATCAAGCCGGATGATCCGCTCCTGGCCCTCCCCAACGTGGTCCTCTCCCCCCACATCGCGGGGCAGACCCCCGAGGTGATCCGCGACGGCCTCCTCCGCGCGGTGGAAAATGTCGAGAACTACCTGAGCGGAACACCGACGAACGTGGTAGGGAGGGAGGCGGCATTCCGTGCTTGACCTGCCGCTGCCGAGGCGGGTATGGTAACTTAGCTGAGTTAATGCTGGTCAGGCCAGTTGGAGTCAGGAGCAGCGCATGCCGGTGGAAGGAGGGACACAGTGCCACGCACGCACCGTAGCTCATTGCCGTGGATGGTTGCTGTGGTCGTTGGCGTTGCAATTGCGACGCTCGCAGGCGTGTCCAGCGCAAATCCGGAGCCAGGCGGTTCTTTCTTCCGAATTCAAGAGACCACTTTCAAATCCGACGATTCGATCACGCGGCTTGCCCTTGCCAGCAGTGACCGGCCCGAGTCCCTGACCACCGCCTTTGCAAACGTAAAAATAGTCCCGGCGCCGCTTCGGCTCGCCGAACTCGATCCCTCGCGTCCTCACGCGCCCGGCGCAACCCTGGAGTCGGACGACTCCTTCCGCATCGGGGTCCACGCCGGGACTCCGATCGAAGCGAACGGCTCCACGGACGGGTTCGTTCTCACCACCGCCGGGCTGTTCAACGACCTGACCGCCGAGGCCTTTCAGCTCGCCGCTCTAGATTCCGCCTCGGATGTCGCCCAACGCACGGACGTTTCGCTCCAGGTCGGAAAAGATGAGATCGAGGAATACGACCCGTGGCAACCGTTCAACGAAGGGACATTCGCGTTCAACCGCCAGCTCGATCGGTTTCTCGTGAAACCTGTGGCCACCGTGTGGGACAAGATCTTGCCTGACCCTGTGCAGCGGAGCCTCAGCAACGCCTTCGAGAACCTCGGCATGCCACGCCGCTTCGTGAACAAGCTCTTTCAGCTTCGACTCGACGCGGCCGGTCTGGAGTTGACCCGGTTCCTCGTCAACAGCACGGTCGGGATCGCCGGGTTCTTCGACGTCGCGAAGGCCCTTGGCATCGAAAAGAAGGAGGCGGACACCGGCCAGACCTTGGGGGTCTACGGCGCGGGCCCCGGGCCATACCTCATTCTGCCCTTCTTGCCGCCGTTCACAGTCCGCGACGGAATCGGTACCGTCATCGACTTCGCGCTTGATCCCCTGAACTACGTCCTCCCCTTTGCCGCGCTCGCAGGCATGAAGGGGGGCACTATCGTCAACGAGCGGTCGCTGACCCTGGAGCTCTTCCAGAACGTGGAAGAGACTGTCGTCGACCTCTACAGCGCTGTGCGGAACGGGTACCTCCAACGCCGGCAGATGATCATCCGGGACGCCATCAAGGAACAGCTGTTCCGCTAGCCCTGACGCCGGCGCGAAGGAACAGTCCCCGGACCCCGAGAGCTCAGAGTCCCCGGAGCACCAACCACACCCCGAGGATCGCGAGAAACCCCAGCACCGCCTGATTGAACGTCTCCCGGGCGACCCGGTCCTGGACGCGAAGACCGAGCCAGAACGCCCCCAACCCCAGTGCCGTCGCTACCACCGAGAGGGCGAAGAGTCCGGCGGTCATGAGCCCCGCCTGGGTCACCGCCAGGAGCTGGGTCGTCTTGTACACGAGGAACGAGAACGAGATGGAGCGGACGAATTCCACCTTGTCCATCCCGAGGGCGTAGAAGTAAAGAACCAGCGGGGTTCCGGGGACGTTGGTGATCCCGCCCACGATCCCGGCGACGAGGCCGACGGGAGGCGAGAGGATCCCCTCCCAGCGTGGGTTGATGCGGAAGGAGAAGCGGGAGACATTGATCGCCACGAAGGCAAGCACGAACCCGCCGAGGATCAGGATGGCCAGCCGGTCGGGGATGATCTTCAAGAGGTATGTCCCCACGAAGGTCCCGACGATCCCAGAGCCGTAGAGCACGGCGTGGCGCCGCAGGGTTTGGAGGAGGCCCGGCCGGCGGAGTGACTGGATCGCATCCATGATGAGGTTGGGGAAGATCAGGATGGACACGGCCCGCTTCACGTCCATGAAGAGGGCGAGAATCGGTGTAGAAACAGCGGGGAACCCAAACCCGATGGCGCCCTTGACGAAGGACGCCAGGAGAATCCCCAGAATTCCGACCGCGGTTGCCATCCCCTTCCCCTGCTAAGGGGAAAGAGGCTGGCTGAGGAACTCCCAGAGAAGCTCGGCGGGGGGTTTGGCCCGGCGCCCGGCCAGATGCTCGATCTGCTGGCGGCAGGAGATGCCGGGAGCGACGATCTCCACTTCGGGCCCTGCCGCTTTCACCGCGGGGACGAGCTGCCGGTTGCCGAGGGCAACGGAGAGGTTATAGTGCTCGCGCTCGAAGCCGAAAGACCCGGCCATGCCACAGCAGCCTGAATCCACCTCCTGAATGTCGAACCCCGCCCACTTGAGCAGTGCCACCGTGGGGGCGTTTCCCACCAGCGCTTTCTGATGGCAGTGGCCGTGGAGGAGGGCTTTGCGCCCGTTGCCGGTGAACGCCAGCACGAGGCCGTTGGAGCGCTCCCGCTCGAGGAACTCATCGAGCAGGAAGCTCTGGCGGGCCACGGTCCGGGCCTCTTCGCTCCGAAGGAGATCCACATACTCATCGCGGAGGGTGAGGAGACAGGAGGGCTCGAGCCCCACGATCGGAACCCCGTGCCGGGCGTAGGGAGCCAGGCGCTCCACGTTCCAGGCGGCATGGGCCTTGGCTTCCCCGAGCAACCCTTTTGAGATGAGCGGTCTACCGCAACACTTCTTGTCAATGAGCCTCACGCGATAGCCGGCGGCTTCGAGGAGCCGCACCGTGGCCTGGCCAATCTGGGGCGTGTGATACGTCACGAAGGTGTCGTGGAAGAGGACCACGTCGCCACGCGCCCCGGTGCCGCCGGCCGGGCGCCGCCTGAACCAGTCGGTGAACGGTTCGCGGGCG
>CAYFIG010000066.1:6875-8806 GCA_964342905.1 uncultured bacterium | reverse complement strand
CCTCTTTGCGCGCGGGGTGATCCAAACCCGCGAGGAGACCGGCGTGCCGTTCGTGCCTGAAGCGGCCGTATCGTATTTCGTGGGGATCACAAAGGTCTTCGTGGTCGCCAACGGGAAGGCCCAGGAGCGCCAAGTGAAGGCCGGCGCTCGCCAGGCGGGTGCGGTAGAGATCCTGGAGGGGGTCAAGGCCGGAGAGCAAGTGGCCACGTCTGGCCTGAACCAGCTCTACGACGGGGCGCCGGTGCGCGTCGCGCCGCGCGAGGCGAAGTAGCCATGTCGCTGGTGGACATCTGCGTTCGGCGCCCGGTCTTCGCCACCATGCTGATCGTCTCGCTCGTCGTGCTCGGGCTGGCCTCATACCGGGACCTGGGGCTCGACATCTTCCCCAAGGTAGACCTCCCCACCGTCACCGTCACGACCCGCCTGGCGGGCGCCAGCCCCGAAGAGATCGAGAGCCAGATCACCAAGAAGATCGAGGAGGTCGTCAACACCATCAGCGGCCTCGACGAGCTTCGCTCGGTCACCATCGAGGGGCAGTCCCAGGTCTTCGCCACCTTCGTCCTCGAACGAGACATGGCCGAGGCGGCCAACGACGTCCGGGAGAAGGTCTCGGCAATCGTTTCCGAATTCCCGCCCGGCACCGAGGCCCCGATCATCGAGAAGTTCGACCCCGACGCCACTCCCATCATGGCCCTCGTGGTCTCGGGCAAACGTCCGCCGCGCGAGATCACCGAGATCGCCGACAAGCGGATCAAACGCCAGCTCGAGGCCGTGAAGGACATCGGCGCGATCACGCTCGTGGGGGACCGGAAGCGGGAGCTCCAGATCGTCGTTGACCCCTTCCGGCTGCACGCGTATGGCCTGTCGATCCAGCAGGCGAAGACCGCGCTCCAGCAGCAGAACGTGGAGATCCCCGGCGGTCGCCTGACCGCGGACCGCCGCGAGTCAGGCGTCCGCACCCTAGGGCGCATCGAGCACGTGGAGGACTTCAACGATCTCATCGTAGCTGAGCGTCCCGGGGGGTCTGTGCGGATTCGGGACATTGGCCGGGCGGTGGACGGGGAAGAGGAGGCGCGGACGATTTCCCGCCTCGACGGGAAGAACGCCGTCTCCCTACTCGTGCGCAAGCAGTCCGGCACCAACACCGTCCAGGTCATTGACCGGGTCAAGGCCAAGCTCGCCGAGCTTCGGAAGACGCTCCCCTCGGACATTACGGTGGAGGTGGTCCGCGACCAGTCGCGCTTCATCAAGAAGGCGGTCGCCACGGTTCAGGAACACCTGATCCTCGGATCCCTCCTGGCGAGCTTGATCGTCTGGTTCTTCCTCGGCTGGCGGAACTGGCGACCGGCGCTGATCGCCTCTCTCGCGATCCCGTCCTCCATCATCGCCACGTTCGCGATCATGCGGATCGCTGGCTTCACGCTGAACAACATCACCATGCTGGCCCTCGCGGTCTCCACCGGGATCGTCATCGACGACGCGATCATTGTCCTCGAGAACATCTTCCGCCACATCGAAGAGAAGAGGCGCTCGCCGCTCGAGGCGGCCGTCACCGGGGCGAGAGAGATCGGGCTCGCGGTCATGGCGACTACGCTCTCGCTGGTGGTCATCTTCCTGCCGGTCGCGTTTATGGGGGGGCTGGTCGGCCGCTTCTGGCAGAGCTTCGGCCTGACCGCCACCTTCGCCATCATGGTGTCCCTCTTCGTCGCCTTTACCCTCACCCCCATGCTCGCCTCGCGCTTCCTGAAACTGTCCGGGGGTGGTCCCGCGGCGGATGCCGGCGGCCAATCCAAGGCCACCTGGTGGTATCGCCTGATGGAGCGCGGCTACGAGTGGCTCCTGATCCGCTGCCTCCGGCACCGGTTCCTTGCCGTCGTGTCATGCCTGCTGATCGTGACCGGGACTCTCTATCTGGTCCGCGGGGCGCAGTT
>CAYFIG010000066.1:1169-6865 GCA_964342905.1 uncultured bacterium | reverse complement strand
ACGACAACAGCGAGTTCGAGGTGATCGTGGAGACCCCTCCGGGCTCCTCCCTGGCCGAGTCGGACGCGATCCTCCGGCGGATCGAAGCCGATATCAAACAGATTCCCGAGGTCGCCCACCTCTTCACCACCATCGGGGTGCGGGGGCAGTACCAGTCCAGCGTCACCGACGGGACGATCTGGGTGGGGCTCAAGCCCATCTTGGAGCGTGAGCGGACCCAGTTCGACATCATGCGAGAGGTCCGGCAGCGGCTGAAGGCCACGTATCCGGACCTCAGGATCAGCGCTCAGCGCGTGAACTTGATCTCCGGCGGCGGTTTCCGCGCGACGCCCTTCAACATGGTGATCCGGGGACCGGATCTCCAGCGGCTCGACGAGTACACGCAGACGATTATCAAGCGGCTCGTGGCGATCCCTGGCTTCGTGGATGTGGACACGACGCAGGCCTACCGGCAACCGGAGGTCCAGGTGCTGATCGATCGGAAGAAGGCGGCGGACCTCGGCGTCCGGGTGTCCGACATCGCCTCGGCGCTGCGCACGATGGTCGGCGGCGAAAAGGTGGGGTTCTACCGGGAGGGTGGAGAGCAGTACGACGTCCGGCTACGGCTCGCCGAGGGTTTTCGGCAAGATTCCTCCACCCTTTCGGCGCTGAGCGTCTCGGCGGGGGGGGGACGACTGGTCCGGCTCGACAACCTGTCCCGGTTCCGCGACGGCACGAGCCCGGGGCAGATCGACCGCTACAACCAGGAGCGGCAGATCACTGTCTCGGCGAACCTGGACGGCAAGGCCCTGGGAGAGGCGATCCAGCAGGGCAACGCGATCGTCCGGGAACTTCGGCTCCCTGCGGAATATTCCACGTCCTACATCGGCCGCGGAAAGCTCTTGGCTGAGGCGCTCTACAACTTCCTGATCGCCTTCGCCCTGGCGGTCGTGTTCATCTACATCGTGCTCGCGGCCCAGTTCGAAAGCTTCGTCCATCCGGTGACGATCATGGTGTCCATGTTCCTCGCGATTCCCTTCGGGCTCCTGACCCTGGTCGTGTTGGGGATCTCCCTGAACATCTATTCGATCTTCGGGATGTTCCTCCTGATGGGGATCGTCAAGAAAAACGCGATCCTCCAGGTGGATTACACCAACACGCTGCGGCAGCGGGGGGCGTCCCGCTTCGAGGCCCAGATCGAGGCCGACAAGGCCCGGCTCCGCCCGATCCTGATGACCACCCTCTCCATCATCTTCGGGATGCTCCCCATCGCGTTCGGGAAGGGTGATGGGGCAACGTCGCGATCCTTCCTGGCCATCACCGTGGTCGGGGGTCAGTCGCTTTCCCTCTTGATTACGCTCCTGATCACCCCCGTCGTCTATTCGCTCTTTGACGATCTCCGGGGCGGTGGGGTCTTCGCCTGGATCAAGCTGCCGGTAGTCAAGCTCAGCGAGGCGTTCGCCTGGGGATACCAACGCATCAACGGCCGCCTCGCCAACGGAAGGCGCGGTCCATGATTCTCCTTCGACGACCAAACACGGTGGCCTGGTGGAGGTTTCTCATCGCCCTCATCGCCTTGCTTGACGGGCCTGGCCACGTCGAGGCTCAGGTCCCGGCAGCACCAGGGGGGGCATCGGTCAGGCCATCCCAGGTCCAGGGGCAAGAGCTGACGCTGGATGAGGCCATCAAGACCGCCCTGGCCAGCGAGCCGAACATTCAGGCGCGCCTCCACGACTACGAGGCCGCCCGGTTCCGCGTGAACCAGGCGCTCGCTCCCATCCTCCCCCAGTTCACCGGAACGTGGACCGCCAACCGTCAGCAGACCCAGTTCTTTTCTGGCGCCATCGGACGGGAAGGCGAAGCGACGCCGCTCTTCAGCACTAACCAGACGGCGCGGGTCACCTTCTCCCAGATCCTCTTCGACTTCGGGAAAACCTTTGCCGCCACCGATGTGGCGCGGGCCCAGGCCGAGGCCTCGCGCCTCGACGCGGAGATTCAGAAGGATCAGGTCGTGCTCGCCGTCAAGGAAGCGTACTTCAACCTCCTCCTGGCCAAGCGGCTCGTCACCGTGAACCTGGCCGCCTTCGAGCGCGCGGAGCTGAACCTCAAGAGTGCCCGGGGATTCTTCCAGGTCGGGATCCGACCCAAGTCGGACGTGACGCGGGCCGAGGTGGACGTGGCCAATGCCCGCGTGAACCTGATCCGCGCACGGAACGCGGTCAGCCTGGCGCGGGTCGCGCTCAACACGGCCATGGGCACGTCCATCGACGCCCCGACCGAGGTCAAGGACATCCTCGCCTACCAGCCCCACCCGTTGGAGCCGAGCCAGCTCCTCTCGGAGGCCCTCCAGCAGCGAGCCGAGTACCGCCGCGTCAACACCCTCGTCACCTCCGCCGATGCCTCCATCCGCCGGGCGTTCCGCGACTTCTTTCCCGACGTCTCCGGCTCGGGCTCGTACGGGGGCACGTTCAGGAACCCCCGCAGGGTCACTGACCTCGAGGAGATCTGGGAACTCACGCTCTCGCTCAACTGGTCGCTCTTCGACGGCGGCGGCCGCAACGCGCGCTACCAAGAGGCCAAGAAAAGCCTTGAAGCCGCGCGCGCCCGGGTACAGGCGCTCGAGCTCTCGATCTGGCAGGAGGTGGTCCAGGCCCACCTGAGCCTCCAAGAGGCCGGGGAGCGGATCGGCGCGGCGCAGAAGGCCGTTGAATCGGCCCAGGAAAACTTCCGACTGGCTCAGGGACGGTTTGACGCCGGCGTGGGCACGATCCTCGAGCTCACGGATGCTCAGGTGGCCCTCACCCAGGCTCAGGCCACGGAGGCCCAGGCGCTCGCCGACTATCGCATTGCCATCGCCCGTGTGGAGCGCGCGCTGGGACGGCGTTAGAATAGCCGGAGCAGAGGGGCGTCAAAAGGCCATGAGGCCTTGGCGGGTCGTGACCGTATGAAATCGCGGGCCCTCGTGTTTTTGGTTCTCATTGTGGTGGCCGCCGCCGCCACCGGTGCCTACTTCTATACGCAGAGCCGCGGGAGCACCCTCAAGTACCGCCTGGCCAAGGTGGAGCGCGGGCCGCTCACCGCCACCGTCTCAGCTACCGGAACCCTGAACGCGGTCATCACGGTCCAGGTCGGCTCTCAGACCTCGGGCCAGATCAAAGAACTCCACGCCGACTTTAACTCCCCGGTGAAGAAAGGCCAGCTCATTGCCCGCATTGACCCGGAGACCTTCGAGGCCAAGGTGGGCCAGGCCAAGGCTGAACTGGAAGCCGCCCGGGCCGCGGTCCTGAACCAGCAGGCTCAGGTTGAGCGGGCCCACGCTGACGTGGAAAATGCTCGCGCTGCGCGGGCCGGGGCCAAGGCTCAAACGGCGAAGGCGCGCGTCGCAGTCCTGGACGCCAAACGCGACCTGGACCGAAAGAGTGATCTCTTCAACAAGGAGCTGATCGCCCAGAGCGACAAAGACACGGCGCAGGCCGCCTACGACTCGGCCCTGGCCCAGCTCGATGCGGTGCGCGCTCAGGAGCAGGCGCTGACCTCGGCGATCCGGGCCGTGGAGGCCCAACTCAAGGTGGCCGAGGCCCAGCTCCAGTCCGCCCTGGCCCAGGTGAGGCAGAAGGAGGCGGCGCTCCGGCAGGCCCAGGTAGACCTAGAGCACACGATCATCCGATCCCCTGTGGATGGGGTAGTCGTCTCGCGCAATGTGGATGTGGGCCAGACCGTGGCCGCGAGCCTTCAGGCCCCGACCCTGTTCACCATCGCGCAGGACCTGACTCAGATGCAGGTCGATACCAACGTGGACGAGGCCGACATCAGCCAGATCCGCCTGGGCCAGCGCGCGACGTTCACCGTGGACTCCTTCCCGGGCCAGACCTTCAGCGGGGAAGCTGTCCAGATCCGGAAGGCTCCCCAGGTGATCCAGAACGTGGTGACCTACGATGTGGTGATCCCGGCTCATAACCCCGATCTCAAGCTCCTGCCCGGAATGACCGCCAACGTACGGATCGTGGTGGATCAAAAGGCGAGTGTGCTCAAGGTCCCCAACGCCGCGCTCCGCTTCCGGCCAGCCGGCACGGAGGCAGATGGGACCCCTCGGGGCGGCCAAGCAGTCCGGCCACGCCAGGCTGCCGTCGGCCCGGGCGAGTCCGTGGAGGCGATCCGGGAGCGGCTCGTGAAGGGCCTCGGCCTGAGTGAAGAGCAGCAGCGCAAGCTCGATCCGATCTTCCAGGAGAGCAGGCAGAAGCTCCTCGCCCTCCAGGGGGAGAACCCTTCCGACGCGGATCGCCGTGCCCGGAGCCAGAGGATCCGCGAGGCCGCCAGAGAAAAGATTAGGGAGATCCTGACGCCGGATCAGCGGGCGCGATATGACCAGCTTGTCGCGGAGCAGACCGGGGCTCGCGGAAGCCTCCCCGGCCGGGTTTGGGTCCCCGGGCAAGACGGTAAGCCCAAACCCCTCACCATTCAGCTCGGGATCAGCGACGGCAGTTTCACCGAGTTTCTGGAGGGCGAGCTTACGGAGGGGCAGGAGGTGATCGTGGGGTCCACTGAGCGGCCCGCCCCGCGACCGGCGCCTGGTGGAGGTGGCCCGAGGTTGAGGCTTTAAGATGACGGACGCTCTCATCGAGACGCAGGGACTCGTTAAAGACTACCGGTTAGGGGCCCACGCGGTCCATGCCCTCCGAGGGGTGACGGTCATGATCCAGGCAGGCGAGTTTGTGGCGGTCATGGGCCCTTCGGGCTCGGGCAAGTCTACCTTCATGAACCTCCTGGGATGCCTCGACACGCCCACGGCCGGACGGTACTTCATTGAGGGAGAAGACGTCTCAAATCTCAGCCGGGATCAGCTGGCCAGGATCCGCAATAAAAAAATCGGGTTCGTGTTTCAGACATTTAACTTGCTGCCGAGGGTCAACGCCCTGGAGAACGTCGAGCTCCCGCTCCTCTACAACGGCAGTCCGCCCCGGGAGCGCCGGCCCAAGGCTCGGGCCAAGCTTGAGGCTGTGGGTCTGGCCGACCGCGCGGACCACCACCCTGCCCAGCTGTCCGGAGGCGAACAGCAGCGGGTGGCGATCGCGCGGGCCCTGATCAATGACCCGGTCTTAATCCTGGCTGACGAGCCTACGGGGAACCTGGACTCACGCACGAGCGTCGAGCTCATGGCGCTCTTCCAGACGCTCAATCAGCGGGGGATTACGATCATCCTCGTCACCCACGAGGCTGACATCGCCCAGTACGCAAGGCGCACCCTCACCTTCCGCGATGGGAAGCTGATCAAAGATGGGCCCGTGGCCGAGCCCAAAGACGCTCGGCTTCTCCTGGCGGCGCTCCCCCCCGAAGAGGTAGAGGCATGAACGTATTGGCCAGCGCGCGCATCGCGGTCAGGGCGCTTCGCGTCAACACGCTCAGGAGCGCGCTCACCATGTTGGGTATTATCATCGGCGTGGGCGCTGTCATCACCATGGTGGCGGTAGGGGCCGGGGCGCAGGCGCGGGTGGCCGAGCAGATCCAGAGCCTGGGCTCCAACCTGATTATCGTGCTTTCGGGTGCGATCACCTCCGGCGGGGTACGCCTCGGCCATGGCACCCAGCTCACCATCACTGAGGACGACGCCTGGGTGCTGGGAACAGCGCTGGTCGAACGAGCCCGGACGAAGAACACCTCGCACGTCGACGCGCTGGCCAAGTCGGCGATGGTGACCGTCATCAACCGGGAAAACATCC
>CAYFIG010000066.1:0-1159 GCA_964342905.1 uncultured bacterium | reverse complement strand
CCGCGCCCTCCCTGCGGGGGACCGGCCAGGTGGTGTACGGAAACCTCAACTGGTCCACCATCGTCCAGGGGGTGACGCCGGAATTCTTCGAAGCGCGGGAGTGGGGGCTGGTGGCGGGCAAGCCCGTGACCCAGGAAGACACGGACGGCGCCACCAAGGTGGCGCTTCTCGGCCAGACCGTGGTGCAGAACCTCTTTAGCGACTCCGATCCGCTGGGCCAGGTGATCCGCATCCGGAAGGTCCCCTTCACCGTCATCGGACTGCTGGAGCGCAAGGGCCAGTCCACCTGGGGGCAGGACCAGGATGACATCATCATGATCCCGCTCTCCACCGCAAAGAAGAAGGTCATGGGCGTAAGCCAGGCCAACGCCCGCGCGGTGAGCGCCATTTCCGTCAAGATCCGCGAGGGCAGCGACCTGAAGGAAGCTGAGCAGCAGATCCGAACCCTGCTGCGCCAGCGGCATCGCCTCCAACCGTATCAGGATGATGATTTCTGGCTCCGAAATCTCTCCGAGGTCCTCCAGACGCAGGAGCAGTCCTCCCGGGTTCTGACCATGCTCCTGGCCGCCATCGCCTCGGTCTCGCTTCTGGTGGGCGGCATCGGGATCATGAACATCATGCTGGTCTCCGTGACGGAACGAACTCGGGAGATTGGTCTGAGGATGGCGGTCGGAGCCCGGAGCCGGGACATCCTGGCCCAGTTCCTGGTGGAGGCCCTCACCCTGTCGCTGATCGGCGGAGTGATCGGGGTCGGGCTCGGCCTGACTGGCTCCTACGGCATCGCCTACTTCGCCGAGTGGCGCACGCTCATCCAGCCCGAGGCGATCCTCCTAGCCTTCGGCTTTGCCGGGGCGGTAGGAATCTTCTTCGGCTTCTACCCGGCCCGAAAAGCGTCCCGTCTCGACCCCATCGAGGCCCTCCGGTATGAGTAAAGGGCGGCTCGTCGCGTTCACCCTGGCCCTCACCCTGGCAATCGGCGCGTGGCCGGTCGCGGCCCAGTGGTACACCCCTCAGTCGGACAAACTGCTCAAGCTCACCTGGAGTGCCGAACGCGTCGGGCCATCCCGGATGCTGATCCTCGGCGAAGTCCAGAATCTCTCGGACCACCCAGCCAGCCGGGTGGTCCTCCGGGCAGAGGGGTTAGACCAGAGCGGAAAGG